>CAYNLJ010000001.1:0-31781 GCA_964398005.1 uncultured Caldithrix sp.
TAAGATCGATGTTTTAGGCTAAAGTTTTCAAACGTTCTTTAGGACTCATCAACTGCGTAATGCGAACCCCAAATTTATCATCAATTACAACGACTTCACCTTCAGCAAATTTGCGCCCATTTACCAAAATATCCAGCGGTTCACCTGCCGATTTATTAAATTCAATAATAGAACCTTTCCCCAATTTTAAAAGGTCGGATACAAGAATAGATTTACGGTCCAGTTCCACCGAAATTTCAAGATCTACATCTAAAAGCATTTCAATATTAGGGCTGTTCTCGTACACCTTTCCGTTTCCCCCCAGGGTTCCGAATTCTACTGGTTCCACTTGTACCTGATCTACCTCTTCACCGCTCATAACTTCTCCTGTTGATGAATCCTCCTGTTGTCCAGCAACCCAGGTGTCGCTCCAAACGAGATGCTGAATATGAAAAGTCTCATTTTCTGATTCCAGCTTATATTGGCCTTCCACCAGCAAAAACCCGCCTGGTCCCTGGTACACATCTTTTTCTGATTCCGCCAGGCCTATTTGTAAATTAGCTACATGAAATTTTGAGCTATCATCTGGAATCGCCATCCGAATCTGCCCTAACATCTGATTAAAAATTTCTCTCAGGCCGTCGAGATGATTTTCATCCACTTGTTCCGCCGGTTCTTCACTAATCATCCAGGCGTAAGATAGCAAAACAAAATTATCCGGGAAGAGAATCAAATGATTTAGAGGATGATTCCCCTTACCTGACTGAAACATCAGCGCAATTTTCGGGAAATCTATTTGAGACAGACTGTTGCTGATATCATCGCTGGTCTGGACCTCTTCCACAATCATCACGGGACGCTGGAAAAGATCAGACAGGCTTTTGGTTAAAACCTGCCGTACTTCTTCTACCTGCTCTTTGTACAGGGTAATTAATTGATTCTCATTCATCTTTTTCTCCTTTTACTATGGAATCTATGCGTACAGCCAGGTGCTTTTTACGCAATCCTACCACGCCATTAAAAGCGTGCTTTTTATTAATCAAAACCGGTAATAAGGCATCGGTTCGATTTTCCAGTAAAATGACATCTCCCAACTGCAGCTCTAAAAAATCTCGAATGGAAAGGTGGGTCTTCCCTAAAAGCACACTTAAGTTAACCGGTGTTTGATACAGATTTTCCTGAATCACAACTTTCTCTTCGGTCGTGGCTTCTCTGTTACCAAACAGCATTTTTTCCTGGACATCGGGAGACGAAATAATACTGGAAATCCACATATAAGGATAACAGATATTCATCAAAGTTGTATGGCCGTGGATTTTGATCTCAAAGGAGACCACAATTACCGGTTCTGAAGAAGGAACAATTTGCACAAACTCCGGGTTGCTTTCATATCTTTCCATCAGAGCATCAAAATGGGTGACAATTTCCCAGTTTTTAACCATCTCCTCAAGCAACCGTTCGATCACCCGCTTCATTACTTTTTGTTCAATAATCGAAATGGGCCTTGCTTCATTCACCGGAGTACCCGGACCGCCAAATAATCTTTCCACAATAAAGATGGCCAGTTGTGAATTCATTTCCAGCACAAAAGGAGAAGACGGATTTTCTGCTTTACAAACATAGATACAACTGGGTGGCGCAATGGACATTACAAATTCAGAATACATGATCTGATCAATGGCCAATAAATTCATCTCTACGATCATGCGCAACTGAGCCGAAAGATAAACACCAAAATTGCGGGCAAAGCCTTCGTGGATGGTTTCCAGCAAGCGCAACTGTTCTTTGGAAACCAGATTCGGATGTTTAAAATCGTAAACCGTTACCTTCTGCTTGCCCTTGTCCTCTTCCTCTAATGAGGTTTCGGTACTAACATTGGCTAATAGAGCATCAATTTCTTCCTGCGATAAAATTTTGGCCATTGGGCATCCCACCTATTCTAAAACAAAACGGGTAAAATAAAGATTCTGCACCAAAGGTTTACCTAAAATATTATTTACCTGATCAATCATTTCTTTTTTCATTAATTCGATATCTAATTTTGCAGTTAAGTCTTCTACACTTTTTGAACGTAAATACAACAAATAGGCATCAACAATTTTAGGTTTAAACTTCTCTATTTCTGCTTTGGCTTCTTCGTCGGGCACCTCCAGGGCCACTTCAAAAACCGCATAGCGTCTGCCAAAACTACCTTTTGGATTAATCGTTAAATTATCGATTGTGACCAAAATGCCCGGTTCTTTACTTTTAGTCTCCTCAACCTCCTCTTTGTTCTCCGAGTGTCCATCACCAGCCGGGGCCGGACTAATTTTGGGTAGTATTAAAAAATAGACCAATGCCACGGCAACCAGAATCTGGACAAAAAAGAGTCCTATTATTAAACCCCATTTGGTCGGGTTTTTCCCTTCTGTGGTCTGTTTGCTCTCCTGGGCTTTTTCTTCAGCCATCTTGATCACCCTTTCCTTTATTCATCAAACCTAATATAAATTTCAACTCTTCTGTTTTTCGCTCTGTTTTCAGGAGTAGTATTTGGCACAAGCGGCCGGTATTCCCCATATCCAACAGCAGCTAATCGGGAAGCATCAATTCCCTGCACGTAATGCAGATAGCGCACCACGCTTAATGCTCTGGCCGCTGAAAGTTCCCAGTTGCTTGGATATTTGGAAGTATGGATCGGGACATTATCCGTGTGTCCTTCCACAAAAATTTGTTTAAAACTGTCTTTAACTACTTCGGCAACCGCCTTTAAAATGGGAAAAGCCTGCGGTTTTAACTCTGCTTTACCCGGATCAAAAAGGATGTTATCGCCTAACCTAATATGAATTCCAGTGCCATCCATTTCCAAATCAATTTGTGAAGCCACATCCTCATTTGTCATTAACTCTTTCAGTTTACCAAACTTTTCTTCAACCTGTTCTTTTAGATCCTGGCGACCCTGGTTACTTTTTTGGATTTCATTGGTAATTGTATTTCGCATATTATCCAGAATACCAAGTGCCCCCTGCATCGAGCTGACCGCACCTTTAAATTTTTCCAGCTCGATGGTTGAATATGAAAGAATCATGATAAAAAACACCATGAGCAGGGTAACCATATCACTAAACGTTGTCATCCATGCCGGTGCCCCCTTTTTGGGGGTTTCTTCTTTTTTCTTCATGACTCGATCTACTCTTCAAAAATTCTTTGTTTTGGTGATAAAAAGTTCATCAGTTTGCGTTGAATAGTGTTGGGATGTTCCCCAAACTGAATCGACAGTACACCTTCAATGATCATTTCTTTTATTAAAACTTCCTCTTCGGAACGATTTTTTAATTTCCCGGCAATAGGAATGAAAACCAGGTTGGCAACAAGAGCGCCGTAAAAAGTGGTGATCAAAGCAACCGCCATACCTCCACCGATTTGAGAGGGATCGTTTAAGTTCTGCAACATACCGATCAAACCGATCAAAGTACCGATCATTCCAAATGCAGGCGCATAATCACCATAAGCCGAAAAGATCTCCTGGCCGCGTTTATGGCGTTCCATCAGGTACGAGAGTTCCGTTTCCATGATGCTGCGGATCAACTCCGGCTCCGTACCATCAACAACCATCTCCATACCCGAGCGTAAAAAGGGATCTTCAATCTGACTTACTTCCTTATCAATCGCAAGTAGCCCTTCTTTGCGGGCTTTTTTGGACAGTTCTACAATCTGATTAATCAGTGCCACATTATCCGTCTTTTCACTGAAAAACGCCTTGCGCACCACATTGATTACTCCCAGCACTTCTTTGAGCTGGAAACTGATCAACACAGCAGCTGTCGCCCCACCAAACACCACCATCATGGATGGCACATGGATAAATATGGCCGCGCTACCGCCCATCACAATGGTCAAAACAACCAGCGTAATACCCGATATAATGCCGATTATGGTTGCTAAATCCACTTTTTACCCTCTCTAACGTTTCATTCTCCAACCTTCGTCAATAAGGTTAGTAAAGCAGATCGGGTTATCGACCCGATCTGCGAAATCTTAAAAGGTTATCGTTTTAAACGGATCAGTTCATTTAACATATCATCCGCCGTGGTTATAACCCTCGCGCTGGCTTCAAATCCACGCTGGGTGGTGATCATATCCGTAAATTCTTTGGAAACATCTACATTGGACATTTCCAGCGCACCAGACACGATGGAAGTAATCGATTTGTCATCCAGTTCTACGATCTGTTCTGCTCCGGATGCCACGCTGGCCTGGTACAAGCCTTCACCTAATTGGATTAAGCCACCCTTATTGGGTACCTGTGCCAGAGCCAATTTGGCCAGCGACATGTTTTCACCATTGCTGAAAGTTCCGTTAATAACACCTTTATTGTCAATGGTTAAACTTACCAGTCGACCAACGGCCCGTCCATCCTGTTCTTTCACACTCAGCGTTGAAAGCGAATCGAACTGTGTTAAGCCCATGCGACCTTCACCGCTTTCTGAATGCAGGTCCACAGTCATGATGTTGGCACCATTACCTGGATCCAGTTGCAGTTGGGTATCGCCATTGTCAAAGGTGAAAGAGGTCAGCATACCGGCTTCATTAAAGGTAGCCCGGCCACTGGCACCGGCCAGAATGGTTTCATCACCAGTGGTTTTGGCTTCCCAGGTCCATTCATTATTGGTGGCTGATTTAGTGAATTCAAAAATAATGTTGTGGCTGGCACCCAATGAATCGTAAACGACAACCGAAGTTTTTGCCTTACCAGTCTCACCGGCAACCGTGTTCACAAAATTGGCAATATCTATCCGCCCGGTGTTGCCCGTACCATTGGTCAAACGAATTGTTGTGGAACTTTCGCCGGCATCGGTATCGGTCAATACAATTTTACCATTCTGAATTGTCGCCGTTGCACCGGTAAACGCGCCGTTAATAGCATCCAGTAAAGACTGAACAGTATCACCAGTAGTATAGGTATAGGTAGCTGTTACCGTAGAACCATCCGGATTGGTTCCGCTGATTTCAATGGTGTCGCCGTCGACCAGGGGCGTATTGATCTGATCCAGTGAATTCAGATCCGTTGTAGCATCGGCATTGGCGCCGCCAATGGTTAATGCGCTACCCAACGTCCAGACTTCATTGGTGGTTTTTAAACCGGCATTCAAATTACCGGACAACCAGATGTTTTTGGTTTCTTTGGCTTCGGAGACCATGTTCATATCAATCGAAATATCGCTTAAATTGCCTGTTCCAAAACCGAGCGATTGGTTTTCATCGGTCATCATCCAGCCCTGAACAGCCAGACCACGATGGTTGACCAGCTTGCCACTGGCGTCAAAGAAGAACTGACCGGCACGGGTCAAAACCCGAACTTCACCAGCATTCAGGACAAAAAATCCGTCACCTTCAATAGCCATATCCGTTAAAACACCCGTCTGTTCCAGACTACCCTGGGAAAACAGGTTTTCAATGGAAGTGGTTTTCATGCCTAAACCAATCTGCATTGGGTTAATATAGGTGGCATTGGCCAGACCAATCGTTTGGCTTAAAGCTTCTGAAAAATTTAAACGTCCGCCTTTAAAACCAACCGTATTGATGTTGGCAATATTGTTACCAATGACATCCATGCGCATTTGATGATTTCTTAATCCGGAAACACCTGATAATAATGATCTCAACATTTTAAGACCCTCCTTAAGTTTATTGGTTCATCCGCTTCAATCAATCCGCGGATCGAGGGCTCCCTTTTCAGGACCAGCCCTTCAGTTACTTGTTTTACACAATTGCTAAACTGTCAATATTGGTAAATATTTTTTGATTACTTTGATCCTGATGAATGGCGGTCACCACCGTCCGGTTCTTTACACTGATCACAAAAGCCCGATCATCCATCAGAATCACTGAGTTTTGAGCGCCTTTGGCTTCCAGTTGGCGTACTCCCTGCTGCAATCTCTGCAGATCCGCCTCATTCAGATTTAATTCTCTGTGCTCAATGCGTTTTAAAGCATGTGCCGAAAATTTCAGCGCATCGTTTTGTTGCAGTTTGTTTTGCAACAGTGAGCCAAAATCGACCTTTGGCGCTTCAGATTTGGATTGGGCAGCACGACCCGGCCCTTCAATGGGCTTTAAAGGTCGGATTCCCTGCTGCATTTGTAATTCTGATACTTTCATGACGTACCCCTTTAACCAATCTGGACCACATCGCCAAAGTATATTTCTTTACCATCCACCACCAGCACGGGTTGCCCCTGTTCATACTTGACGGCTGAGACAATGCCTCGGGTAAAGGTTTGCGCATTCACAGGATTGTCCTGATCATCTACGGCATTGATCTTGAAGTGATAGGTTCCACCTTTTAACGCATTACCTGCTTCATCCTTACCATCCCAGTCAATTGTGTGTCGTCCTTTCTCCAATTCCGATACTTTAATGGTACGAACCAGGTTGTCATTGGCATCGTAGATTTCGATGGTAGCTTCTTTGACATCGCCAGCCAGTTCAAAACTGAGTGGCGCCGATTGATCCGTCAGCAGTGGAAAACTATCGCCATAGGCCACTACTTCTTTGCCAATGAAATTGGTGGCCATGGTATTATTGATGGTTTGCGCCAACATCATGTCAGCGTCCATCCCCTGCTGCAGGCTTGTGTCAATATCCATCAAGCGCTCCAGCGAACTGAACTGAGCCAATTGTGCAGCAAATTCCTGACTCTGCAGTGGCGACAGAGGATCCTGATTTTTTAACTGAGTCACCAACAATTGTAAGAATTCGTATTTGCCCATGTCGGCGTTGCCCAGCTTCGAACTTTGCTGCGTGGTGTTGGTTTGCTGTTGTAGTGCATTGATGGAATTAATCATGTCTGCCATGATTTTCCTCCTAAACGGTTATTTCCATTGTGTTGTAACCAAATTTCCTATTAATTAAGGTGGATTGCGATTCATGATGATTTACCTCCTTTCCTGAAGTTAAAGAATTGAATGATTGTCCTCGTTTTTTTGAAGTCATTTGTTTGCCATTTTCAGATTGAGCGAATTGGCCTACATTCACCTGAAAACTGTTCAAGACAATACCTCTGTCCGACAAGTTTTGCTGAATAATAGGGGACAATTTGACCAGTTCATTACGAATCTGTTCATTTTCAACCAGAACCGTCAGCTGTTTGTCGTGTTGCTGAAATTTCAGATCAAGTTTACCCATTGGTGTTTCATCCAGACTCATGCGAATGGAACCATGGTGTAATTTAGTGTGCTGCACCTGGTCGACCAGTTCTTTGATTCTGGCAATGAAATGTTCCATATTAGAATTACTTTCTACACCATGCCGGGACAGAGGTGCCATGCTATGATTTGAACTATTTTGTGCATGATTCAATTGGTGTATCTGAATTTTCAAAATTTTGCTTTCGCTGGAATTTTCAACTACGCTTTTCTGCGTCCCCTGAAAGAGGTTATTTGAATTTTGGGAATTGGATGATGTCCCGGAAGTATTTTGCCCTTCAACTTTTTCTTCAGTCTTCACTTTTAAGACCATATCAATAGATTGTGAGTTTTCGTTGTGTGCTGAGTTTTTTGCTGTACTGATTTTTTCCCCTGCTGGTTGCTGTTCAACATTAACATGCTTGTTCGACTTAACCAAATTTGCAGCAGAGTTCATTGTTTTTTTCAAGTCATTGCGGATATTACCTGCCGATGGCTGTTTTTGAACCTCGGCTTGCTTTGCGGTTTCAGACAAATTCGAAACCTTATTTTCTTCGGTCACTCCCTTTCCAATATTTTCAACAGGATCTGTTTTTGTTGTCATCTTCGAACTGGTGGCATTGGCAGGCTCAATAAAGGGCTTTGAATCCGATGTTTTACTTTCCTGAGTCACTTGCTTTCCATTCATTTCAACTGGATTTGTTTTGGCTGAAACATTGGATTTAGATGAGCCGGAATGCTCCATGGAAAGCGTTGAACTCAATGTTTTATTGTTTGTATTTGCCTGGGCTTCGATGTTTTCAGTATAATTTGCTTTTACCGCTGCCTTTTGCTCAGCAGATGTAGTTTCCACTCTGGGAATAGACAATTCACTGTTTTCATTTGAAGCCAAGGCTTTTAGAGAAGGTGATTCCTTTTGGACAGGATCCATGGAAACTTTAAAAATATTGGACTGACCGGCGTCTTTGGTTGCCTGAATGTCGACCTTCAGTTCAGCTACTTGTTCCGGATTCAATTGACGCATGATTTGCTGAACTTCCTGTCCATCTTCAACCGGTTGCCACATCAGGCCACTCATATTTTTCAAATAGATTGTTCCATTATTTTTCTCTATTTGAGTAGTTTTGATTGTTCCATCTACATTTTGAGGTTGCACTCCCTGCATTTTTTTAAGCTGGGTCTTTTGACTGATTGTTTTAGTCTCTGAAGCCACCTGGTTAACTGCTGTGTTAGAATTTATTGGTGTAGTGTTGGGTACACTTTGATTATTTAAAATTCCAGAACTGGTTTGCGGCTGGTGTACGGTAAAGTTTACCTTTACCAGCCTGGCCCCAGCCAGCGTGCTTTGATTTTGCACATCCGGACTATTAACAACAGCCTGAACCAGTGATTTTAGAATTGGAGTCGAATTAAGTAAATTCATGAACGATAAATTTTCCTGAGCTGTTACCGGTAAGCTAATTTCTGTGTCTAACAATTTAATTGAATTGGATTGATCCTCTGCCTTGCTTTGAACGATTTGGTTTTCATCAGATAAATATTTGTCCTTAGCCTGCAACTCCTGCTTTGCCAAATGGGAATCGGCGGCAACCTTAACTTTATTTTCGGCCGGAAGTGTCGCGCTCTGATTAACTGGAAAAACAATCGGCTTCTGTTGCTTAACCGTCTGTTTAACCGTACTTTCCGATTTTGCCCAAAGGTTGAAGAAAATCCCGCTTTTCCCTTTCCATGGAAAGCCGGTGCCACGGGCCAGTAATCCCTTAGTCGTGCTCTTTACACTACCCGGCATTCCTTTTTTGATGGTTTGTAATGGATTAAAGACTAAATTTTTCATGCTGCACCCAACTAATTTTTTAACATTTTTTCTGCGATAGCCGCGGCCCGACCGCCCGGCAAACTGGACATTAAATTCTTTTTAGCCGTTGAACTCATCTGTTGGTAAATTTGAATTATGTACTCATCATCCATTTTAGCCAAAATATTGGACAAATTTTTACCTTTTAAACCTGATAAAGTCTTGGCCAGATCTTTAATGCGCTGTTCCTGTTCTTTGCCCGCCACCATTTTCTTCTGCAACTTTTCAATTTCTTCCTGGGCCTGTTCAAGATTTGCCTGAAACACACTGATCTGTTGAGTTAAAGAATCCATTTCAAGCTGCTGCCTTTGCAAGGAATCATTTAAAAAATCAATGACTGTGAACAAACTGTCCATGGTATGGCTCAGTTCAGCCCAACGTTTGTTGCTGTAATCATCCAGTGCATGCGCTTTAATTTGCAGTCTTTTTTCCTTTTCAGACAGTTTTTTAACCGGTTGTGGCATTGGTTGTGTTGGTATAGGCCGCACCAGGAAAATGGCTCCAACAATGGCAAGAATCAAAATCGGCAAAGTTAATGTGCTTACAATCAGCGCCCTTACCATGGATTACTCTCCCTGTTCCTCTTCATTTGGCTTTTTCCGGATGGCAATCTCATCGATTTTTTCCATCTCTGCCTTTTGCATTTCCTGCTTTTGATTTGCTCTAAACTGATCTTTAAGGGTTTGAATTATTTTTCGTTCTTTAACGGCGTCGTTCAAAGCGGCCCGTTTTTGTTCCACAATTGATTTTAGATTTTCAATGGTCTTGTACTGATTTTCAATGGACTCGTGTAATTGATCCAGATAACTAAGCTGGACTCTCAATGCATTCAGATCTACCCGAATTTTTTCCTGTAACTGGTCACTGGCCTGATGCAATAATTGGGTTTTGGTTTCCTGTAACTGGTTGAGCACCTTTTCAGCCTCTGCCTGTTCCGTTTTAGCCTTGTGCATCTCTAAAGTTTTAATGACTTCCAGATGTTCTTTGAACTCAAGCACTTTTTGTAACCTGAAATTTTTTACTCGGGCCATTTTAACCTCACACCAGAGCGTTCATTTTTTCAATGGTTTCTTCAAAGGTTGATTTTTCATTGACATTTTGTTTCAAAAACTGGTTGATAGCTTCAATTTTTTGAATGGCCGCATCCAGTTTTGGATTTGTACCCTTTTTGTAAGCACCAATATTGATCAAGTCTTCCGATTCACGATAGATGGCCATGGTTTCCAGAATCTTATTAATCAGTTCACGATGATCTGACTGGGTTACCTCGTTTCGCAAACGACTGACACTTTCCAGGACATCAATAGCCGGAAAGTGACCTCGCGTAGCCAGACTGCGAGATAGTACTATGTGGCCATCCAAAATAGATCGTGCGGTGTCGCTTACCGGCTCGTCCAGATCGCCGCCCTCCACCAGTACGGTGTAAAGTCCGGTAATGCTGCCCTTGTCTGAATTTCCGGCTCGTTCCAGCAAACGTGGCATCAGGGCGAAGACGGAAGGAGTGTAACCTTTTGTGGTCGGCGGTTCACCAATGGCCAGACCGATTT
This sequence comes from uncultured Caldithrix sp., assembly GCA_964398005.1. Classification (GTDB taxonomy): domain Bacteria; phylum Calditrichota; class Calditrichia; order Calditrichales; family Calditrichaceae; genus Caldithrix. Next base: position 10,542 of record CAYNLJ010000001.1, read on the forward strand.
CCCTTTGAGCCATGGCCACACGTGTTAACGAATCCATCAGTAAAAGCACATCCAGTCCCTGATCACGGAAATACTCCGCGATAGTAGTAGCCATAAGTGAAGCTTTTATTCGCACCGTTGCCGCCTGATCAGAAGTGGCCACAACTACTACTGAACGTTTCAGTCCTTCCGGACCTAAATCACGTTCAATAAATTCCCGAACTTCACGACCACGTTCACCAATCAAAGCGATGACATTGACATGTGCATTGGTGTACCGGGCCATCATGCCCAACAATACACTTTTACCCACACCACTGCCGGCAAAGATTCCGACTCTTTGTCCCTTACCCAGGGTAATCAATCCATCGATGGCTCTGATCCCTGTGGAAAGGGGCTCAACAATCCGTTTGCGTTTTAATGGATTAGGCGGAAAATTGAAGACCTGCCTGAACTTTTTACTTATGATTGGGCCTTTCCCATCCATGGGATTGCCAAGGCCATCCAAAACCCGGCCCAACAAAACCTCTCCCACCGGCACCTTTAGAGGAATTGTCGATCGCTTTACCCGGCTGCCGGTAGCCACGCCGATGGTCTCGCCCAATGGCATCAGTAAAATGGTATCTTCTTTAAAGCCAACAATTTCCGCTTTAATTTTTTTATTTTGTCTTGTAAAAATTTCGCACACATCACCCACACTGCCGTTACGTCCGGTAGCTTCAATCACCACACCGGTGATTTTCTTAACCTTACCGTCCACTGAGATGGTATTCAGGTCCTGAAGTCTCTGAAAATGTTTCTGAAAACGTTCCTGCAGTGTCAACATTATTGTTCTTCCTTATTAATCAGCTGATTCGCTAATTCTTCGATTTGTGAATTAAATCTTCCATCGATGTAAAACTGATCGGATGAAACAAACGCTTCTCCTTTTTTCAGATTTTTGCCCTGGACAAAAGTAAGTTCCATTTCCTTGGGCAAATGCAAGGATTCTTTGATGTCATTGCTTTCCAGATCGGGCAAATGTTCCGGATGCACTTCAACCGTGACGTGTTTTTCATTTTGAACTTCGTGCAACATTTTACGTAATTGATTAAGTAAAATTTGGTGATGATCCTTCGTCAGGCTTAATTGCATTTCCAGCACCTGGGCCGCCATTGTTTTAGCCAGTTCCAGCAGCGGCTTTTCAATCTTTTCCAGGGATTCTCTGAATTCAATCTTTACCCGTTCAATTTCACTACGTGCCTGAGCAATTCTTTCATTGGCCACTCGCAACGTATTTTGTTTGCCTTCCTCATACCCGGCTTTAAATGACTCTTCTCTGGCCTTTTGCAGTTCCAGTTCCAGAATTTTAATCCGGTCCTGCAAAATCTTAATCTTCTGAGCTTCTACCAATGCCGAAGTCTTTTTGTCTTCAGCCGAGTCTTTCGCTGAAGAAGATCCACCGTCAATAATTTGTGGTTCAATTCCTTTAATAGGTTTTTTTACCTTTATTTTAAACTGCATCATTCTCATGCCCTTTATTCAATCAGTTCTTCTTCTTCACCTCTGACCAGCATAATTTCGCCTTGTTCTTCCAGACGACGAGCAGCTTCGAGTATTTCCTTCTGAGCCTGTTCCACATCTTTAATTCTTACAGGGCCAAGATAATCGAGTTCTTCTTTTAACATTTTGGCCGCTCTTTCTGACATGTTTTTGAAAACACGTTCCTTCAATTCGTTGCTGGTTGCCTTTAAGGCCAAAGCCAGAGTTTTTGAATCCACCTCTTTCAGAATCCTTTGAATGGTAGCATTGGGCAGATGGACAATATCCTCAAACAGGAACATCAAATTGGTAACTTCATCGGCCAGGTAAGCATCCCGTTCACGCAGATGCGTTAAAATGTTCTTTTCGGCAGTTCTATTAACCGAATTCAAAATTTCTGCAACTGTTTCCACACCGCCTGTTTTGCTCAGATTTCCGCCGAACAAATTACCCAATTGTTCACGCAATACATTTTCAATATCTTCTACCAGTTCGGGGGATGTCTTTTCCATGGTTGCAATCCGGTAAGCAATTTCGTATTGCATCTCTTCCGGCATTTCGGAGATGATTGCTGCTGCCTGGCGGGGCTTTAAATTTGCCAGAATCAAAGCAGCGGTTTGGGGATGTTCATTTTGTAGAAAATTGATTAATTGTTTATCATCCACCGTTTGCAGCAAATAAAATGCACTGACTTCGGTTTCTGCTTCCACTTTTTTAATCACATCTTCCGCTTTTTTCTTACCCCATGCCGCTTCCAATAATTCCTTGGCGTAATCAAGTCCTCCCTGAACAATAAAGTTATTGGCCATCATCATTTCGTAGAATTCACTGATCACCTGGCTGACCACTTCTGCCGGCACATTCTGCAAACGGGCCATTTCGAGGGAAATTTGTTCAACTTCGTTTTCACTCAAATTTTTAAGAACATTGGAAGCTTTATCGATTCCAAGCGCGATCATCAATAAAGCCACCTTCTGAACCGGTGTTAATTTTTTTGGAGGGACAACGACATTTGCCATATCTGCCTACCTTTTGTTTTCATCCAACAACCAGGTGCGAACTAATTTTGCTGCATCTTCTGGTTTTTCACTTACAAACTTATAAACTTCGTTGGTCATTTTATCATTGGCCATTAATTTAGCTCTCGCTTCCGGACTTAATTTTTTCATGAACATATCCGGGGGTAAAGTCAGTGGTTCCTCAGCAGCTACCTGTCCGGTAACAGCCGGTGTTTCACCAGTAGCGGCCTGTGGTGCAGAAATTTGCTGATTTTCTTCACTTTTTCCGCTGGCCAAAGCGGGGCCGCCTTCGGGGGCAGGGATCATTAAGTTATTGATACTGGTTTTTAATAAGTTTCGTAGTAAAATGAAGGCTAACAGCAGCCCAATAGCAATCAGCACATAAGTAATGAGTTGCTGCCAGAAATCAAAGCCAAATTGATCAACTAATTTGGGCTCTTCAACAACCGGTTCATGATTTACCAACTGCATGTTTTGCACTTCCACAACATCACCGCGGTCTTCATTGAAACCAACGGCACTTTTAACCAAAGCCGCTATCTGGTTAAGCTCTTCTTCACTTCTGGGCTGGTAAACCATCTGCACCTTACCGTCTTCATCGGTCTGTTTTTCATACTTTCCATTTACCAGAACAGCCACGGCCAGACGTTTAATGTTACCGGAGTTGGAAACATAACGTTCAATGGTTTTACTCAATTCATAATTTGAAGTCACTTTACGCACAGTGTAATTATTAGTTGAATCAATCTGATCATTTGATGATTCGGTGTATTCTTCCTGGCTTAATAAAACTTTGCTTTCAGGATCATATTCTTCGCGTGTTCTTTCAATCTGGTCAAAGTCCAGTTCTGCGGTTACTTTAACCACAGCATTTTCAGGGCCAACTACCCCAGTCACGATACTTTTTACCTTATCCTGCAATGCTTTTTCCAATGCCTGCTGCATCTGGTACTGACCACTGACATTGGTTATTAGATTGTCTTCTTTTTTACCTTCCAATAAAACATCGCCTCTTGAATCCATGACCACCACGTTTTCCGGTTCAATGCCTTCCACACTATTGGCCACCAGAGAAGCGATTCCTTTTAATTGCACATTATTTAAAGACGCACCGGGTTTTAAATTAAGAACGACCGAGGCGCTTCCTTTATTGTTTTCTTCAAATAACCGATCTTCCGGAATAACCAGATGCACCCGTGAACTCTTAACCTCATCAAATTGATTGATGGTACGCATCAATTCACCTTCTAAGGCGCGCTTCATGTTCAGACGCTGCATGAAGGTGGTCATCCCCATTTTGTTGTTTTCAAATAATTCATAGCCGGTAATTGAATCTTTTAAATAGCCGGCCTGTGCGTATTTTAATCTGAGTTCTGCAACGGATTCTTTGGGGACATAAATACTTTTACCACCGTCTTCAATCCGGTAAGGAATCTGAGATTCCCGCAAATCACTTACGATGGAGCTGGCAGCTTCTGAATTTAAATTTGCAAATAAGAGATCATATTCTGTACGGTTTGCCCATAAAATGAGGACAATTAAGGAGGAAACAAATAATAACAAAACCGTACTGATGACCATTTTTTGTTTTAAAGAATATTGTTGAAAATTTTGCCAGAGTTTACCAGCTACCTGATTCATGCTAAACCTCTCCCTGTTTTAGGCCCTTACACCTGCATGCGTGACAATTCCTGGTACGATTCCAATAATTTATTGCGAACTTCCAACATCAGCTGAAAGCTCAACTTGGCTTCTTCCAATGTAGCCATGGCCTGATGCAAGTTTTGTGAACGACCTTGAATAATATCGGCCACCTCACTGGCTGCATCTTTCTGAGAATCATTTACCGCTTTAACAAATTCGCTGATGGTATCGCCAAAGCTTTTGACCTCTCCGGAGTCGGCGGTATTTTGTTTTTCAAAAGTTGCAGAGTTTCGCCCCTGCAATTCCCGGATATTGACACTCTGTAATTTTCCAATTCCTGACATCTCTCTTCCCCCTATCCTGTTACATCCAGTAACATTCCGGACAAAGCTTTTTGTGCATTTGATTTACCATAAAAATTGAAACTCATGTCGTATTCAAACAGTCGTTTTAGAGTAATTTTTTCCTCTTTACTCAGGATGTCAGAAGGAACCAGATTTTTGGTCTTCTTAAATCCTGTTATCTTGCTAAGCCGGCTGTATTTTTCTACGGATGCTGTAGTTTCCGGCTTTTGTACCTTTGGGCTTACCTGTTGGTAAGCTTTTTCCAGGTGTTTAATGCTCCAATTGTTTGCAGAAATTTTCATAGCTTCACCTAAATGTTAAGTGCATTTTTAGCCATTTTTTTAGCGGCATCAAGAACCGTGGTATTAGCTTCGTAAGCTCTTGATGACGAGATCAAATCGACCATCTCTTCTACTACATTGACATTGGGCATGCGTACATAGCCGTTTTCATCGGCACGAGGATGCCCCGGGTTGTAAACCAGTTTTTCACCTTTTACTTCAATAACTTTGGCCTCTAAGGGTTGTCCAGGTTTAGCCTTGATCGGTCCGTCAGTCTCAATCATCGAAGGCAGATGATTTTTAGAGGCTTTTCTCATTTTTAAAGAGAGTTGGTTTAAAAATTCAGGCCGACGAACATTGGTGCCTTTTTCTTCAACAACCATCTTGCGCTGGTACAATTTGCCGTTTTTGTCAGGAGCACGTTCCGCATTGGCAATATTCTCAGCAATCACATCCATTTTGCGGACCTGGCTGTTTAAACCGGACATGGTCCATTTAATGGCGGAAAAAATTCCATTGGCCTTCATGGTTTACTCCCTTTACTGTGTTTTTCCGGTAATACTGGAGTTTAACAAACGATAGTTGATGGACAACACCTTGCTGGCAAACTCGAAACGGATCTGGTTTTCTGCCAGTTCGCCCATCTCTCTGGTTAAATCAACTTCCTTCTGGCTCGAATCGTTTTCTTTTACTCTGCTTTGAACCTGTGTCGGCATGGCAATATGCCGTTCCTTATCCGCTTTCAAAATACCTTCCATTCTGGTTTTTAATTCTGATGAAAAATCTGTATTAACCCGCTGATAATTTGGATTGTTGGCATTGGCAATATTTTTGGCAATTGCTTCATGTTGCCGGGTGTAAACATCCAGCGATTTTTTTATCAAGCCTAAATTTTGTAATTCAAAAACTTTCATTTTTTCACCTCCGCTTTTTTTAATACAAGGCCTGTGCCAACTTTGAAGAAGCCCCAAAAAAGATCCTTGTGAGGTGACATTATTTGTTATTTTTCAAACACTTATAAATATTGCACAGGGATCGGAAATCACTTGTCCGGCGGAGGTAATCTTACACCTGAGGAAAATATTTCCTTTCATACAATTAAAACTTTCCTCTCCATTGAAAAAAGTACCAGTGAAAATGATTTGTGCAGTTCAGGAAGGATCAAATAATCGTTGCTGGGAAAAAATCTGGAAAAATTGCCGTTTCATCCGGCTCCGACTAAATGCTTAAGGCTTATCTTGTCATAAACAAAAAAAGAGCATTGTCCAAATGGCAATGCTCATGATATGGAAAAAGGAAAATACTTTTATAATTTTTCTGAGAAAGAGTGGAGATTATTGAATGGAATTCTTTCCAGAATGTTGAGGATCTGATTTGAATCCAGACCAAGAAAGTGAATGGATTCCATAAGATTTTTTTCTTCAAACTTATTCAGAACCAGGCCGGCTTTGAATGAACTAACCAGCAGATTGGCCAGATTAATAATGTGCATTAAATACGGATAGGTTTCATATTTATCCATCTGGTGATGAAATTCGATGGCATAAGCCAGTTTTTCCGGCAGGTCCCACATTTGAGCCAGCTTGGCTCCTGCCTGGGTATGATCAATATGAAAAACCTTCTGTTCCACATCAACCAGTGTAAGGTTTTGGTCGTTGTACAAATTACGGTAGAACATGGGATAAAAATGATCCACCCACTGGTCAAGAACAATTTTCCCAATATCGTGCAGAAGGCCCGCTGTGTAAGCCAATTCCACTTCTACTTTCTTCGACTCTCTGGCAATCTCTTCCGCTGCTTTGGCTACACCGAGAGCATGTTGAAACAACCCGCCCTTGCAAAGAGAATAACCATTGTCTGCATCTTTGTAATAATATTCCGTAAAGATCGAAAAGGTCATCAACAGAATTCGTCTTTCCCCTAACATCACAACAGCCTGATCAATGGTGTCGATTCTGTTTTTGGGGTTAAAAAAAGCAGAATTACAGAGATTAATAATTTTGGCGGTTAACACCTGATCCTGCCGGATCTCTTCCCCGATTGCCGTCATGGAAACTTCGGAAGAATGAATCATACGAATTACTTTCAAAGCAATCTGGGGTATGGGTTTAATTTTTTGAATTACGGTATCGATATCTTCAAGTTCAGGAATCAGGTCATGCCTGCGTCGCTGCATAAAATTGGAGCCAGTCAGGCTGAGGTCTACTGTAAAATTCAAAAAATCAGCCGTCATTTTGTAGCCAAAATAACCACCGGTTTCTTCCTGAACCAATTCGATTTTATTTTCGGTTAAAAATTGTTCCACCAGTTCAGTAGTACGTCCCCCAAAATCAAAGGACAGGTCCACATCTGACACCTCGCCCATCAGGGCTCCGCCAGCTAAAAAGGCTTTCATGTTTTCCCGTTTGGCGCCTGTTTTTTCCAGATCGGCTAAAAACAGAGGAAGACCTGTAACGGCGTATTTTTTTGGTTCCGGGACACTGATTTTACTTGAAGGCTCCGGTAAAAGAATATGGTAGAGTCCTCCGACCTCTTCTTCGGGGTCAAGGACAACCAATCCCACACAACTACCTAAAAAGGCCTGAGCGCTAATATCGGTTTTATGGGTAATAAAGTATTCTCCGGACGGAATAGTCTCAATTCGGTTCATATTTCCTCTTCAATTCCTTGTTCCTTGTACTCGTTAAGTTTGTTTCTTAAGGTTCGTACCGTGATGCCTAAAAGTTCGGCAGCTTTTGTTTTATGGTTATTTGTTTTCTTAAGAGCCGCAAAAATGAGTTTGCGTTCCATTTCAGCTAAGGGCATCACATCGGGTAAAGACTTTTCGGTTTCTGTCTTCGATCGTTTCCCCTCTTCTTCAAATTTAAAATGTTTTTCGGTAATCAATTCATCCTTGCCGGAAAAAAGAATGGCTCGTTCCAACATGTGTTTGAGCTGGCGGACATTGCCCGGCCAATGGTAGTTCATTATTTTTTCCATTAAAGACGGAGAAATTTTTTTGCTTTCGTATTTGTACTTATCTTTGTAGCTTGAAAGAAAATGTTCAATGATCAAAGGAATATCTTCCTTACGTTCCCTTAATGGGGGCAAAGTAATAGGGAAAACATTCAGTCTGAAGAACAAATCTTCCCGAAATTTCCCGGAATTGATTAATTCATCAATATTGCGGTTGGTTGTGGCAATAACACGCACATCGACAGGAATTTCTTCGGTGCTGCCCACCCGGGTAATTTTCATTTCCTGCAATACACGTAGCAACTTTGCCTGCAGGGAATAGGGAATTTCACTTATCTCATCCAGTAAAATGGTACCTTCGTGACATTCTTCAAAAATCCCTTTTTGTTGACGGTAGGCTCCGCTAAAGGCTCCTTTTTCATGACCAAATAACGTGCTTTCAAACAATGTTTCGGGTACGGCTGCACAATTTATTTTTCTGAACGGTTTATCTGCCCGGTCAGAACGATCATGAATGGCCTGAGCCACCAGTTCCTTACCCGTACCACTTTCACCTCTGATAAAAACCGTGGCATCACTGTTGGCTACAATATTGATATGTTCCAGTACCTCTTGAATAGCAGCACTCTGCCCTACAATTTTAGTATCAATCCGATAATTTTCCAGCTTTTTCTTTAAAACCACATTTTCTTTTTGCAGATTTTGGAATTCGAAAAAGCGTTGTACACGAGATTCGATCTGATTTATTGAGAAGGGTTTGGTAATAAAGTCAAAAGCTCCTTTTTGCATCGATTCAACTGCACGGTCAATGGTTCCGTAAGCAGTAATGACAATGGCTCCGATCTGGGGTTGTTTTTCTTTTGCCAGGCCAACCAGTTCCACCCCTTTTATGCCCGGCATCATCAAGTCCGTAATTAACAGATCGATCTCTTCCTGATCCAAAATTTTTACCGCTTCATTACCGGAAGCGGCCACCATTACCTGATATCCACATGAGGTTAATGTCTCCTGTAAAACCAATCTCAGATGATCGTCATCATCAACCACAAGTATTTTTTGCTTTTCCATTTTCCCTCGCAGGTTGTCGCTTTATGAATCGTTCATTCAAATTAAACGAATTAAATGAACCGGAAAGGTAATGATCAACAGTTTTCGTTTCAAATTTTTACCAAACCGTTTTTAGCTGAAAAGTCAATTGATAAATATCGGAAAAATTCAGTGATTCTTTAGAGAGTTGGTCTTTTATTCCTTCTGGCGTTGGTAGGAATTAAGAGCCTGTTTATTTTTTAATTTTTGGCGCAATTCTTTCTCTTTAACGGCTACAGATAAATTGGCCTCTTCCGGACGGATGTCATTCAACACTTTTTTTAAACGAAGCACTTCGTTTTGCAAAGTTTTTATCTCTTCCTTTAATTTTAGATTTTCTGCTTTCAGCTCCAATTCATAGGAAGCCCTTTCGAATAATGAAATAATTTGATCAATTCGAAAGGGTTTAATCATATAATGAAATGAAAATTCGCGCATGGCCTGGATTGCATATTTGATATTATGATATCCGGTCATAATAACGACAATCAGATCCGGGTAGATTTCCAACAATTTTAGTCCAAGTTCAATGCCGTTCATCTTCTGGTAACCTAAATCCAGATCCAAAAGAGCCAGCCCTAATTTTTCAGTGCGACTTTTTTGGAGCGCATCCTCCGGGTCAGAAGCCGTAAGAACTTTAAACTTATGTTCCTGAAGGCCTTCAGAAATCATTTCCACGATGGCCGGATCGTCGTCTACTATTAAAATTGTTTTGTCCGTAAACACTTTTGCCCTCAAAATTGCTTGGGTTATCTACTACTTAGGTCGGTCAATAGTCTTCGTTTTTAATGATTGACCGCTATTTCCGCTCGCAATTCATCAAAAAGTTTGATCCATAATTGATTAATAACCTCGTATCCCTCCTGACCAGACTGCGGATAACTGATAGAAACATATTTCAGATTAATTTGGACACTATCCGACTGTTCACTAAACTTTTTTTCGATTTCTTCTTTTAAACTATTACACAAGCTTTCAATGCTAAATAAATCTGCATTGGGAAAAATAAAAAAGGCCGTATCGAGGGTTAACCAAATAATATCCCCCAGTCGCCCCATTTTTTCATCAAACATTTTTTGGTAAGTTTGTACAATATCCTGCAAGGCCACAGGTGATAACATCTCATGCCAGAGTTGTAGGCGAAAGATGGCAAAAGAAACAGGAAATACTCCCAATCGGGCTTCATGTATTCTATCTTTAATAATTTTACTAATGATATTTTCAAAGCCGCGCCGATGTTTCTTTAAAGGGCCAAATACATGAAAGATGGGGGCAATCAGATTTACAAAACTTCCTAAAACCTTTAATGTTTGCATGGAAGGCTCTTTTTCGTCTTCATAATCATGAATTACCAAAAAACCATTAATCCGTTCATGAAAACGGAACGGAAACAGATAAAGGTTTTTTATCGGTTTATTCAAAGTGTGCTCTTCATCCCCAATTTTAATGTTATCGCCTAAATTTCGAAAAACGGACGGTCTTTCTTTGCGCACAATATAATTGTTAATTGGGGTTAATAAACTAAAACGGAATTTTTCTTCCAGGGAAGAATTAAAATTTCGGCCCTTTACAATCACAAAATTTTCTTCTTCTTCCTTAAAACGGGCAATTCCCACGTGAGGAATTTTAAAATATTCAACACAGGTATCTAAAATCATATCCAGGGCCACCCCAAAATCAGTAACCTGATTTATCAGCGAAACCACCTCGCTTAGCTGAATGGCCACCTGGCTGATATTTATCTTTTTTTCCGGCATGTTGTCCTCTTCAACTTATTTTACCGTAGGAACGAATATATCGTAATCCTTGTTTTCCATTCCGTTCAGAGATTCAACAATAATTTCATCTTTAAGTCGGTAAATCCTGACTCTGTTTAAGGTTTCATCCGATTGGAAACCAATCCCGTTAATATCGATATGCACATTAGGGAACAACTTTTCTTCAGCCACTACTTCTATGGCTAATCTTTCCCTTGCAGATTCTTTCTGGAGCAGGATTTCTTCATCATCCAATTGCATTAAGCGGGATCTTAGTCTTTTTATTTCTCTGTCAAGAAATTCAATTTCAGCAACTTTTTCTTCCGAAATAGTTTGCACCTGTTTTTTTAACAACACAAGAAACTTGTAGCGTTTTTCCAGTGTGGATAAACGTAAGGCCAAATCGGTGCGTAAACGGCTTAACTCCCATAATTTCTTCTGTGAACTATTTTGACTGTGGCTAAAAATTTTTAATTCGGTGTAGATATTTCTATCGGAACCAATGGTATTTGCCACTATGCCTTTTTCGGAAGTCAGACTTCCTCCTCTAATCTGGCCCTCAGCGCCCTTAACAATAATTTTTCCTCCTGCGGAGATATTAGAATTAATTATGTAATGGATGACCTTTACATCGCCTCTAACACCTACCGTTGCATCCTGAATGAAACCACATATTAAATTGCCTGCTGCCAATATTTTGGCACGTTTTTTCCCCACGACACCATATTTTATGGTTACATCACCCTGTTGCGAATAAATGTGTGCTGCCTCCACATTGCCATTAATTACAATGGAATCCCGGGCTTCTACTCTGAAACCAGATCTGACATCCCCCTCAATAATAACCGGTCCGTTAAACTTAATATTGCCCGTACCATAATTGACATCAGTCTTGATATGTAATACCTGGTCAACATGCAGGCGTCCCTTTTGCAGATAAGCAGAACCTTCGATCGCAGCACGCAATTCCAGCCCATTTTCTGAAACTTCCGTATTTTCTCCTTTGGGGAGATCAACGTCATCACCTAATGATGGAATTTTCTTTCCGGTCACGGTGATCCCGTCTTCTCCCCCTGTGGGGGGCACTTTTTTAACCAATAGCTGATCTTTTTGAACCGGTACAAAATGAAGCGCTTTTTTAAAATCGATCCGGTTTAAGTCTGCCGTACTGCCAGCTTCTTCCTGCTGCACCCCAGGCAGAGAAACCTCCCAGATCAGTTGAGCGTCCTTACCTTTGACAGGCTGTTTACCACGGGCAATTACCTCTTCAAAAACCGGTTCTTTATTCTCCACAATCCGGCTAAGACTTTCCTGTAAAAGCCCGTACTTAATGCCTGCCTTCTGAATTTCTAAATTTAATTCCTGTTCATCAGGAAATTTACTTCCCTTAACAGGAATCGTCAAAAAGGCGCTTAATTCATCTTTGCTTAGGGTAATTTTAATTTTTTCCACAACCTTTAACCCGTAGCTGCATGTTGTTCATTTTCACCTGATTCCTCAAAATCGAACAAAATTTGCGCAACTTTACCACAACTACATTCATAAATAATTCCGATCAGTTCATCAGCATTGAAAACCGGAGTTATTTTCCCATCCGGGTGCGCTTCCGAAACACTGAATGAATGTTCGATTTTTCTTTTGGAACCAACCACAACCTGGTCTTTTTTTATGACCTTATTTTTAACAGGTTTTTTAGGGTCAACTGTTGTAAAAACAGAACTCTGATCCCTGTTAAAGATTCCACCATTTTTCATGATACGTCTCTCACTTAAAATATTTATCTATTGTCTCTTGGGTTACATTATCTTGACGTACAATATCTTTTGTTTGTTCTGTAAAAGAGCTGGGCCTTTCCTTGCTTAGTTCGGCTTCTATGGCGTCAATGACACCTTTGCCGAATATTGTATTCCCTTTTATCCGTAAGGATGAATTAAACAAATAAATAAACTTTTGATAGATGGCTGTTAAGATTCTGTTTACATATTCTAATTGCTGATTAGTAATATCCTGAAATTGAAAACTGTAAAAGACATCCTGTACCTGATGCTGTAAATTTACAATTTTCTCATGTGCAACCGGAGCTCTTTCACAATCTTTTATGACGGATTTTAAATCGTCCAATTCTACAATAATATTTTCAAGATGATCCATAACTTCCTGAGTTGCCATTTCGGTCGTTTTCGATACTTTAGTAAGATTATCAGCAGCCGAAGGAACTTTATGGGTACCTTCTTTAGTAAAGACATTAATTTCCAGCATCAGGGGGATAATATCTTTAATAAACTGAAACAAATCGCTGATTACAGGCATTATTTCATCATTTAAATTGATGGAGAGCTCGAGCCCCTCAATTTCCTTTATTAATTCCTTGATGCCATTTGCTTTACCCATCGCTCCCCCAGATTAAGAATTTTGGAAAATATCAGTTAGCTTTTTACTTAAAATCTCAGGAGTAAAAGGCTTAACGATATAGGCATTCACCCCCAGTTGAATGGCAGTTAATACATCTTCTTCCATACCCCTCGTGGTAACCATGAGTATGGGCAGATTTTTAAAACGATCGATTTGTCGTACCTGTTCTACCAATTCAGCTCCATTCATTTCGGGCATATTCCAGTCGGTCATCAATAAATCGAATTCTGATTCATGCAGTTTTTCAAGCGCATCCAATCCGTTTTCGGCTTCTTCAAAATTTTTTACTCCCAATTGCCTTAACGAATTGGCAATGATGCGGCGCATTGTAGGAGAATCTTCCACAAACAAAATTCGTTTATCTTCAATCATCCTCACACCTCGTTTTTTTTAATATCATTCAAAAAATGTGCCATTAAACTGAAAAGTCTGATGAAAGGCCTAAAAAGCGCACTTAACCATCTTGTTTACTCATTAATCAATCGTCTTACAAGAAATAATTTCCTCCTGATGAGTAAAATTATTCCTCCTGTAAAGCGATGCCAATTCTGGTTTCATCAAAATAATAGTTTAAAATTTGATCGAAGGGAAATTTTGAAGCATCGGAAATTTGTTCTAATTCCGGCATGCTGATTTTAAATTCCTTATCCGGAACCATAATTGCCATAAATTTACCAGCGATCGTATTGGTTAATTCCTTTAACCCGTCAATTACCTGTTCAGCATTATTAATTTCTTCCCCTAACATTTCGGTCACCAACTGGTCAGCGAATTTTTGCTCGTAGAAAAAATAAAGTGAAGCAGAAAAAGGATCTAAAATATTTATTCGTACCAGATAATCACCGTTTCCAAAGACTTCATCCACCTGTTCCAGATGCATTTCTGATAATTCCTGAAAAAAAAGCTGTTCCGCCGTTTCTGACATGGCAATGTCTAAGGCATTTTGCATTTCTTGACTTTTCATGGCAGTTCCTCTTGCATTGCTGATTTCATAACCTCTTGTAAAACCTGGTGGACCTCCGGAAGCTTTAAAGGTTTTTCCAAAACAGCCAAGGCATGTTCAGCCAGAAGCATTTTTTCTGCAGCCTCATTTTTTAGGCTGCTAATAACAATCACGGGTAAGTGGTTCAATTTTGGTGAAGCCTTAATCCTTTTGAGCAAAGATGTACCATCCATTTCCGGCATATTCAAATCGGTGAACACCACATCTACAGGTTCTTGATGCAAAAGATCCAAAGCCTGCCTGCCATTGCCGGCTTCCACAAATTGAACATCTGAAAGACCACAAATTTCAATACTTTTTTTTATTAGTTTTCTCGCGGTGGCAGAGTCATCCACAATAAGTATTTTAGTCATTTTCCCTCCTCAATCTTTTTTCATAAAATTTTATCCGGTCGTCCCGGAGAAGTGATGGTGATTTTCCCATCACTTACAAAAACAGATACCGTTCGGCTGTAATCCTGGCCCACATCTTCGGCAATGGCTCCCAGTTTAAACTGCCAAAGGAGCTTTTTAATGGCCAGCACGTTACGTTTACCAATGTTAAATTTTTTATTTTTATCTAATATATTTGCTCCTCCGATCAATTTAATCCAAACCTGGCTGTTCTTTTTAATTCCTTTTCTTTTGAGTGCCTGAATCAAATTAAAGATGGCAGTATCAGCATAATAACCTGGTTTTTGTTTCGCTCTTTCTGGGTTGACATTGGAATCGGGTAAGGCCACGTGTGCCATGCCCGCCAATTTCAGCTGTTTTGAATAAAAAACAACTGCAACGCAAGAGCCCAGTGCAAAGGTTTTTATGACCGCCTGAGGCTGATTGGTGATAACAATATCACCCACCCCACAAATCAATTCTTGCTTCACAATTTTCCATCCATGTAGGCTTCAATAACTTTGGGAATTTCATAGATGCTGGCCAATCGTTCGGCAGCGCCATTCAAATAAGCCGCTCTGGGCATACCAAATACCACCGAAGTCGCTTCGTCCTGAGCCACCGTTCGGGCACCGTTTCTGCGCATCTCTAACATGCCTTCGGCTCCATCCTGCCCCATGCCGGTAAGTAAAATACCAATGGCCATACTGCCCGCATGCCGGGCCACGGAACGAAACAATACATCTACCGATGGCCGGTGGCCATTTACACGCTCCCCTTCCCTGCAAATCACCTGATAGTTGCTCTCGATTTTCAGAAGCTGCATATGGTAATTGCCCGGGGCAATTAATACCTTGCCCGGTTCCAGCTGGTCCCCTGTTGTGGCTTCCTTTACCGTCAGTTCTGTTAAATCGTTCAGCCGCCGGGCAAACATTTTGGTAAATCCGGCTGGCATGTGCTGAACAACAACCATTCCCGGTGCATCTGCCGGCATGGCCTTAAGTAAAATTTGTAATGCTTCCGTACCACCGGTGGATGCTCCAATGGCAATAACTTCTGTCTTTGGTTCGGAACTTCGGTTGAATTTCACTTTATAGGTCGTACTATTCTGGAAATTTTTAACCAGAGTTCGAACATTCGCTTTTGCCGCCTGTTTAATCTTTTCCCTCAATTCTGTTAACATTAATTGAAGCCCATTTCGAATATTACTGCTGGGCTTTAAAACAAAATCAACAGCACCGTAATGCAAGGCTTCTAAAGTGACCTTTGAGTTTGTATCCGTCAAGGAACTGACCATAATGACCGGCAACGGGTACCTGGCCATTAAGCGTTTTAAAAATTCAATGCCATTCATGCGCGGCATTTCTACATCCAGCGTGAGAACCTGAGGATGAAATTTATTGATCAGTTCGGTTGCCTGAAAAGGATCCGCCGCTGTGCCCACCACTTCGATGGCTGCATCCTGTTGCAACCCTTTGGACAAAACCTGTCGAACCAGGGCGGAATCATCAACAATCAGGACTTTTATTTTATTCAATGATCAATTCCTTCTGATAAACCGACGGTTGAATATATTTAAACCATTTGTTTCTTTGCATCAGACTTTCGGAATGACCGATTAACAGGTAACCACCAGGTTCAAGAAACTGATAAAATTTTTCCAGCAAGCGATCCTTTGTGTCCTGGTCAAAATAGATCATTACATTTCGACAAAGAATCACATGAAATCGGTTTTTGAAGGGATAATGGTTACGAATCAGGTTAAATCTTTTAAAAAGAATGAATTCTTTTAATCCGGGTTTGATCAGCATGTGGTCAGGTGTTTTCGGTAAAAAATATTTTCGGACATAGGTGGCCGGCAGATTTAAGACATTCTCTCTGGAATACATACCCTGGCGTGCCTGCATTAGCGCTTCGGTAGAAATATCCGTGGCCAGAACCGCAATGCGCTCTCTGGCCAGAGTGTAACCGAAAAATTCAATAAGTTCCATAACTAATTGATAAGGTTCTTCACCACTGGCACAACCGGCCGACCAGATACGATATTTTTTATTGTTCCCGGATTGCTTTAGATTCGGCAGCCATTGAGGGAAAACAATTTTTCGTAAAAATTCGAAATGCTGGGACTCCCGATTAAAATAGGTATGATTTGTAGTCAATTTGTTAATAAAATCGATCAGGGCCCGTCCGGTATTATCTTTTAACAAAAAGCTAAGGTAAGAATCGAAATCTGTAAAGGAATTTTCCTTGAGCAGTTTTTGCAAACGGGCTAAGACCAACGATTTTTTTTGTTCGGATAAATTTAAACCAAACTCCTCTTTTACTAATTGTTGAATTTTGCCAAACGCCTGCTTGCTTAAGACCGGACTATTCATTTTTCAACTCAATTTAAAACTCACCGAAGTCATCATCATTCAGGTCAAATACTGCCTCCGTTTTGCCATTACCATTGTTTCCATTTTGCTTGTTTGGAAAAGGCTTGAAACGCTGGTCTTCATCAACGAGGAACGAATCGGTTGAGTTCGGGTTAGTGATATTATAAAATTTAAAGTGTCCAACCATTTTTTGTAAATAGCTGGCCTGGCTCGAGAGCTGATCAGCGGCTGCTGCACTTTGTTCAGCACTGGCCGCATTGGCCTGGGTCACCTGATCAATCTGCTTTAAAGCTTTGCTTACCTGGTCAATTCCCTCTACCTGTTCCGCAGAGGCGCTGGCAATTTCATCAATCAAATCGCTTACTTCGATGGTATTTTTAATAATTGACTGTAAAGTTTCTGCTGTTTTATTGGCTATTTCAGTGCCATCTTTCACTTTCTGGCCAGAATTTTGAATCAGTTGTTCGGTTTCTTTGGCAGCTTTGGCACTGCGCTGAGCCAGGTTACGTACTTCTTCGGCTACAACGGCAAAGCCTTTCCCATGAACCCCTGCCCGTGCAGCTTCTACCGCAGCATTCAGCGCCAACAGATTGGTCTGAAAGGCAATTTCATCGATCACTTTAATAACTTTTGAGATTTGATCTGAAGAATCTTTAATTGTTAAAATCGCCTTTAACATTTCTTCCAGTTGTAAACTACCCTGTTCAGCAGCTTTTTGAGCTTCCGAAGAAACCTGGTTGGCTTTGGCGGCATGCTCGGAATTTAAGCGGGCTTGCTGGGCAATTTCTTCAATGGAAGCAGTTGTCTCTTCCAGGGAACTAGCCTGCTCGGTTGCCCCCTGTGAAACAGCCTGACTCGAATCGGCTACCTGATTGGCACCGCCCTGAATCTGTTCAACCGCAATTAATATGGAACTTAAAGCTTCATGCAATGCGGTTACCGATTGGTTAAAAGCTTCTTTCATTACGCCAAATTCACCCGGATAATCGGCCTCTATTTTTACGCGTAAATCACCTTCGGCCAGCTTCTTTAAGGCGTGTTTTATTTCATTCACCGGAGTCGTCATGTTCTCCAGCGTCTGGTTAAATCCGCTTAAAATCTCCCGGTAAGCTCCCTGAAGTTTTTCGGCCTCGCTTCTGTATTTTAAATTTCCATTCTTTGCTTCTTCTACCTGTTTAATACTTTCCATTACCAAGGTATTCAAACTAAACTGAATGGTCTTAACGGCTTCTGTCAACTGACCCAAATCACCCGGCAATTCTTTCAAGACGTGATCAAGATTGCCAGCCGCATACTGATTTAGTATTTCAATGGTTTCCTTGAGTGGTTCCACAACCACATCCAGTGCCTGATTTAAATTATTCAGCACATCTGCGTAAATACCATTAAGCTTATCGGTTTGACAACGGGCGTTAACATTTCCGTTTTGCTGTTGATGAATCAACTGATTTAGTTCTTCTACCATAGATAGTAAGCTGAGTTTAACATCTTTCAAAGCCTTGCCTAAAACATCATTTTCAGACAAAACTTCAATTTCGTTTTCAATTTTTCCGGCAGCCAACTGTCTGGCAAAGTTTACCTTTTGAAGAATGGCACCAGACATTTTATTAAAAGCATGAATCAGTGAGCCCAATTCATCTTCATAAGGATATTTAATGGCAACTTCCAGTTGTCCTTCAGCTAATTTTAGAGCCTGTTTTTTAAGTTGTTTCAAAGGAATGATGAGCCGTTCCGTAATTTTAATCAGGAATACAACAATAATGATAATACCAACTAAAGATAACAATAACAGAATCTCTGTAGCAAAGGTTAAAGCATTATTTCGATCGGCCAGGGTTTGCCCGATAATCACTTTACCCAGTAATTTATTATTGGAAGTCACAGGGGTTTCCAGAAAGAGTTCATTATCTTCATACCAGAGTTCAGACGAAGCAGCATGATTTAATTGATATCTATTCTCCCGGCCATAGGAGAATAGCACTTCACCCTTATCATTTAACACTTTGACATAAGAGATTTTATTGCTGTTCACAAAGCCTTTTAATGACTCTTTAATCAAATCAGTATCACCAAATTCCATCCCGGTTTTAACGGCTTCAACGGCCAAATGCCCGATAATCTTGTGTGACGCTTCCAAATTTTTATCTAAAGCCATGGCAGTAATTTTTCTGACAATGATCATCCCTGCGATAATCAAAACCATGAGCATTGGTATAAACAGGACAATTAGTTTGTTTCGAATGCTTAATCTGGAGTACCACATGGTCGCATCCTTCCCTTTTTTATTCTAAAACTTCTGCTACACCAAGCTTTTGCTGTAACTCAGGTGTAAATTTAGAGGCAAGTTCCGGTTTAAATCGCAAATTAACGACAACTTTAAGTTTTTTTGAGCTATCCTTTATTAAAGTTAAAAATGCACCGGCTTCGGCATATTGTTGCGAACTGGAGACGACAGAAATATTTTTATCTTTAGCTTTGCTTAAAATATAAAACATACTGGATTTGTTCATAAACATTGGATCATCTAAAACGATAAGTACTCCCCCATCTTCGATCATTTTTAACTGATTTCCAATTTCCCGTGTATCCTTTACCGGAAATAATTTCACCTTGACATTAAACGGGGCAGCTGAATGACTGATAGCTTTTTTTTGTGATTGAACTGCTTCCTCTGATAATAAGACAGAAACGTTTTTGATATCAGGGAAGATTTGTTTTATAGCAAAGAAATACTGTGACCAGCTGATGGTATTTGCCAGACAAAATTGTATTGAGATTAAAAGTATCAGGTAACTGTAAAAAAATTTTTTCATTTTTTCCTCCATATGTAGTTTTCTAAAAACCCGGAAATCATTTTAAATTGCCTCAACCTCGGGCTTCAATTTAGTTTGAGCAGCTTCCTTTTCTTCAAGAATAGATGTCATATTTAAAACAATTTTAACTGAATCTTCAACCTTCGCCAGGCCTTTAATAAATTTGTTGGCTTCACCCTTTTTCACCTCAGGGGGTGGTTCAATTTGATGGGGTTCAATTTTTAGAACTTCATTTACGGTATCAACTATCAGCCCCACCTGAAGTTCATCCAGTTGCACAATAACAATGCAGGTACGTTCGTCATAATTCCGTTCATCCAGGCCAAACCTCAATCTAAGGTCAACAACCGGGATAACTTTACCCCTGATGTTAATAACACCTTTGACATATTCCGGCACATCCGGCACTTTAGTAATGGGTTGAAGGCCAATAATTTCCAGCACAAAATGAATCGGAATCACATATTCACTTTCAGCCAAATTGAAGCTTAAATATTTGTTTCGTTGAGTTTCTTCCATAGCTACCAGGTTATCGGTTTCGGTCATCTTACTTTCTCCTTCAATACTCAATACCCTCAGCGATATGAATCATTGTATTCAGGTCAAGCACAAGACAAATATTTCCATCTCCCAATACAGCACAAGCAGACACGCCATCAAGTTTCCCCAGATATTTTGGCACAGGTTTTAAGACTAGTTGTTGCTGTCCCAGAATTTCATGTCCCCAAAAGCCGAACACTTTTTCACCAACTTTTGCTACGACAACAATCCCTTCTGCGATCGGCTTATAACCACTGAATGTATTGTAAAACTGATCCAATCGTATGATTGGAATGATTTCATCCCGGATTTTAATGACTTCCTGTCCGTCTGTAAGATCTACTACTTTCTCATCTGCTATATGTAAAGCCTCTCTGATATCCTGCATGGGAATGGCGTAGATGGTCTCATCCACCCGCATCAGCATACCTTCAATAATCGCCGTCGTCAGAGGAATTTTTAGGTTTATGGTAGTTCCCTGACCAGGGCTCGACTGAATAGAGATGTGGCCGCGCATCTTTTCGACATTTTTCTTCACGACGTCCATGCCAACTCCCCGTCCCGAAATATTGGTCACCTTTTCTGCAGTGGAAAAGCCGGGCTTAAAAATGAGATTATAAATATCATTATCGGAAAGCTGCTGGCGGTCTGCAGAAATCAATCCGCGCTCTTTGGCCCGTTTAAAAATCTTTTCCCGGTCAAGGCCTCGCCCATCGTCTTTGACTTCTATCCAGATTTCACCTCCTACCCGTGCAGCTTTCAGTACGATTCGCCCAGTCTCCGGTTTTCCTTTCGCTGCTCGTTCATTAGGGGCTTCAATACCATGATCGATAGCATTTCTCAGGATGTGCACCAGAGGATCTGAAATGTGTTCAATGACCGACCGATCGACTTCATTTTCTCCACCAATAACTTCCAGTTCTACCCGTTTCTCTCTCTTTAGAGAAATGTCCCGTACCAGCCGCCGCATTTTAGCGAATAAACCGTTTAAGGGAATCATACGCATGGAAGTGGCTAAATCCTGTAATTCGCGAATATTTTTCTGCAGGTAAGCGATGGCCTTTTCCAGCCCTTCTGTTTCCAAAGCATTAAACGCCGGATGCTGAGATACCATAGTTTCGGCAATGACAATTTCACCTA
>CAYNLJ010000002.1:0-247 GCA_964398005.1 uncultured Caldithrix sp.
CCGTTTTCCCATTGTGATTTGGCGTTAAATTACAAATCAGGTAATATTAACTCCCCCTTCTTTTTTGAAAGAGAAAGGGGCCGGGGGGATGAGTTTTTTACTTTTGTCTCACGCAGATTACGAAGATTTACGCGGAGATTTTTAGGGGCGGGGCATGCTTCGCCCTTACTTTTCTTCGTGCTACCATTAGCATTGGAGGTTTAAACTAGGCTTTGGCCCAGTGTTTTTTTACAACCATTGGTCGACA
>CAYNLJ010000002.1:257-24310 GCA_964398005.1 uncultured Caldithrix sp.
CTTTTACGGCTCGAAAAACAATGATTTTTAAGAAGCGATTTTAACAAAGAAACTTTCCTCATTCGGCCTTTTTAAGGAAAATTTTTCCGCTAAGTAATTTTTTTCCCCTGCAAAATTCGATCAACGCCTTAAGAGAGAATTTCATCATTTGCTATTTGGCCTTGATTTTCCAATGTTTTTTCCATGATGATGCAAATTTTTTCTAAATCCTTCTCATTGGCACGGAATTTGTCATTTACAGTGGCAACAAAGGACAGGAACAAATGAAAATGAACAGCAGAAAATTAATCATAAGTCTTTTATTGGTCATTTTGGTTTTACCGGCGCTGGTAAATGCGCAATCCGCTTTACCAAAAGTTTCCATTGGTGTGGAACAAAGCGATGATCCCAATGCGCTGGTACCGACGATTCAGATTTTAATCATGATCACGGTGCTTAGTCTTGCACCATCGATTAT
The DNA here is from genome assembly GCA_964398005.1 of uncultured Caldithrix sp. Lineage (GTDB taxonomy): Bacteria > Calditrichota > Calditrichia > Calditrichales > Calditrichaceae > Caldithrix. The sequence goes on from CAYNLJ010000002.1 coordinate 715, forward strand.
TATCATGATGACCTCATTTACCCGTTTGGTCGTTGTTTTTCATTTTTTACGACAAAGTCTTTCCACCCAAACCGTACCATCAAATCAAATATTGGTTGGGCTGGCGCTCTTTTTAACCTTTTTCATCATGAAACCGGTCATTACACAAATCAATAACAATGCGCTGCAACCTTATTTAAAAAAAGAGATCAGTCAACCCGAAATGTTCAAACGAGCCTCTGAACCGTTAAAAAAATTCATGTTAAAGCAAACCAAAGAAAAAGACTTAAAGCTGTTCATCAACTTAAAGGGAGGACCAAAACCGAAAAGTCCGGCAGAGGTGGAATTAAGCACCTTGATCCCGGCCTTTATTATCAGCGAATTAACCACGGCTTTTAAAATTGGTTTTTTGCTTTACCTGCCCATGTTGTTAATCGACATTGTGGTGGGTAGTGTCTTATTATCCATGGGCATGATGATGTTGCCGCCAGTCATGATTTCAATGCCTTTCAAAATTTTATTGTTTGTGCTGGTTGATGGCTGGTACCTGTTGGTTGAATCTTTAGTGAGAGGATTTTAAATGACTACAGATTTCGTGCTTTACTTAGGACGTCAGGCATTGACAACTGCCTTTTACATCATGCTGCCAATCCTTGGGGCAGGCATGATTGTAGGCCTGTTAATAGGCGTTTTTCAGGCCGCCACACAAATAAATGAAATGACCTTGACCTTCGTCCCTAAAATTGTCATTATGTTTCTGGTGGTCTTCTTCCTCATGCCCTGGATTTTAAATTTGATGATGGATTTTACCGTAGAAATGTTTAATTATATGGTATTGGTAACACAGTAGTATGTTTAACTTTATTGATAAAATAAGTCAGCTAACCCCACTCTATTTGCTGGTTTTCAGCCGCATTTCGGCCATGCTGGTGACCATGCCACTGTTCTCATTTGGTACGGTAAATGTACGTGTACGCGTATTATTGGCCTTTGTGCTTACATTAATTATCAGTCCGCTTTTAAGCCAGCAAATGACCTACGTTCCTGTTCACTGGTTGCAATTAGTCCTGGACGTTTTACGTGAAGTTTTGATTGGCCTGATGGTGGGCTATGGCGCACAGATTATTTTTGAAGCCATTATGATTGCCGGTACATATGTAGGCTTTCAATTAGGGCTGGCCATCATGAACGTCATTGATCCAACCAGTAATGATAATATGCCTATCATTGGTAATTTTTGGGTCATGGTGGTTTTGATGTTTTTTGTTATTACCAATAGCCATTATTTTTTGATTGAAACTTTATTCTTTAATTTTAAGATCATTAAACCCACGGCAGCCGTTTTTCATGCTGCCGCAGGTCATGCTGTTATTGAGACCGGCAAAATGATGTTCGATCTGGCTATCCGTTTCGCCGCTCCGGTTATGGTTTTTATCTTACTTTTTGATGTGGCCATCTCTTTTATGGCCCGGGTCATGCCACAAATGAACATCTTTTTTGTCAGTTTACCTTTAAAAATATCCTTTGGCATTTTTTTACTGATTGTTTCACTAAATATTTTTCAAGGATTGTTTTCCTACATCTTTGATCAGATGCAGGGAGTGGTTGGCCAGATAATAAGAGGGATTTAATCAATGGCAGAAACTGCACAGGAAAGGACTGAACAACCTACCCCACGGCGCCGTGAAGAGGCCAGGAAAAAGGGTAAGGTAGCCAAGAGTACGGAATTGAATTCTGTTGTTGTTCTATTAACCGGCATCTTGTCTTTAAAATTGACTCTGGAAGCCTATGGGCATCATTTATCTGAATTTTTAGCCTCCATTTACCAGGATGCATCTACATTAGATTTAACCCCTCAAACTTTGCCTTATATCAGCCTTTTTGTTTTAAAGGTTTTTGCTTTTGTCACTCTGCCGGTTTTATTGAGCATCATGATTGCCGGTGGTGTCATCAATTTTGTACAGGTAGGACCACTCCTGTCCTCCAAAGCCTTTAAACCCGATTTTAGTAAAATGAATCCGCTTAATGGTATTAAGCGCATGTTCTCTTTGAATTCTCTGGTAGAGCTGATTAAGGGAAATCTTAAAATTTTGATCGTAGCTCTGGTAGCCTATATGGTTGTTAACAAGTATCTCGGCGACATAGATAATTATGCCTACATTTCGGTTGAAGAACAAATAAACTTGTTGGGAATGTTGTTCCTTGAGTTGAGTGTAAAGGTGGGTATGGTGCTTTTAATCATGGCTTTGGCTGATTTTGGTTACCAGAAGTATCAGTATGAAAAAAGTCTTAAAATGTCCAAGCAGGAGATTAAGGACGAAGCCAAACAGTATGATGGTAATCCACAGATCAAAAGTGCTATCCGTAGTAAACAGTATCAAATGGCTCGTATGCGCATGATGAAAGAAGTACCGGAGGCTACCGTTGTTGTAACCAACCCGACGCATATTGCTATTGCCTTAAAATATGAACCCAAAAGCAAACAGGATGCTCCGATTGTAGTGGCCAAAGGTAAATTAAAATTAGCCGAACGCATTAAGGCAATTGCTAAGAAACACGGTGTTCCTGTAATTGAAAATAAGCCTCTGGCCCGGGGCCTTTACGATGCCTGTGAAGTGGGCAAAGAAATTCCGGCCGCCTTTTATCAGGCGGTAGCCGAAGTGTTGAGTCAGGTTTACAAGATGAACAAGGCAAAACTACCAGACCTGGGAGAAATCAATGGCTGATCAAAACAACAACTTTTTGATGAAATTGGCTTCCAATTCAAATTTGATGTTGACTGCGGGCATTGTTCTGATTCTGGCGGTGATGATTTTGCCGATGCCCAGCTTTTTGCTGGACACACTGTTAGTGATGAATATTTCAGCTGCCTTGCTGGTACTGTTTGTAACCTTGTTTATTTTACGCCCTATGGATTTTTCGGTTTTCCCGGGGTTATTGCTGATTTTAACTCTTTTCCGTTTATCTCTGAACATTGCTTCTACCAGACTCATATTAAGTAAGGGCTACGCAGGCGAAATCATTGCCTCGTTTGGTTCGTTTGTGGTGCAGGGCAATTATGTAGTGGGGATGGTAATCTTCCTGATTCTGGTAATTATTAACTTTGTGGTCATCACAAAAGGTGCCAATCGCATTGCCGAAGTTTCAGCCCGTTTTACCCTGGACGCGATGCCTGGTAAGCAGATGGCTATTGATGCCGATTTGAATGCCGGCTTGATTGATGATGTAGAAGCACAGAGAAGACGTCAGGAAATTGCTCAGGAAGCGGATTTTTATGGAGCCATGGATGGTGCCAGTAAATTTGTACGTGGCGATGCCATTGCCGGTCTGCTGATCACCCTCATCAACCTGATTGGTGGTTTATTGATTGGCGCCATTCAACGGGGACTTTCGCTCAGTGAAGCCGCCTCGACCTATTCACTATTGACGGTTGGTGATGGTCTGGTGGCGCAAATTCCGGCTTTATTAATCTCTGTGGCATCTGGTATTGTCATTACACGGGCCTCCTCCAGTTCCAATATGGGCGATCAGTTAACGACTCAGCTGGTGGCTCAACCTAAGGCCATTTATTCCTCGGCTGGTGTAGCGTTTTTGATGGGGGTTATGCCAGGCATGCCCTTTGTACCCTTTACGGTGGTTTCGCTGGTCATGGCCGCCATTGCACGGCAGATTCAACTCTTTAAACAAAGAGAACTGGAGGCTCAGCAGGAAGAAGAAGAGGTGGAAGCCGTTGAAGAACCGGAACGTATTGAAGAATTTTTACATCCTGATCCTTTTGAAATAGAACTCGGTTATGGCTTAATTCCACTGGTCGATGCCAACCAGGGTGGAAATTTACTGAAGCGTATCAGCACCATTCGTAAAAGTCTGGCCATTGAACTGGGTATTCTGGTACCCCCCATTCGCATCCGGGACAACATTCAACTTAATGCCAATGAATACATTTTTAAGATTTACGGCGTAAAGGTTGCCGGTGGTCAGGTGATGCTCGACCGTTACATGGTGGTCAATCCGGACAAATCCCTGCAATTACGTGGAATCGAAATGGAAGAACCCACTTTTGGTCTGCCCGCCTTGTGGGTAAATGAAGAAGAACGTGAACGGGCTGAAATTGCAGGCAATACCGTGGTGGAAGCGCCGGCCGTGATTGCTACTCATTTGATGGAAATTTTGCGTAACAACGCTTACAAATTGTTGGATCGACAGGAAACCCAGCGCATGCTCGAACACTTAAAAGAAACGCATGCCGCCCTGGTAGAAGGTCTGGTCCCGGAAGTCGTTTCACTGGGTACCATCCGTTCTATTTTAAAAAACCTGTTGAGAGAACGCATTCCCATTCGCAACCTGGTAACCATTCTGGAAACAGTAGCGGACTACGCACCCTTTTCTAAAGATGCGGACGTGCTTACCGAATATGTGAGATCAGCCCTGGCTGAAACCATTACCGAAATTCTGAAAGTGGAAGAAGGCTATGTAGCTGTTGCTTTGCTGGAACCGAAACTGGAAGATCATATTCTGTCGGTAATCAGAGAAGGAGGCGCTCATTTGCAGAATCTGGGATTTTCACCGCAACAGGTCAACAATCTGTTCGAGGATATTGCCAATAAGATTGAAGATATGTCCAACTTGGGCGTTCAGCCGACCTTGCTGGTTTCGCCTCAAATCCGCCGTGCAGTTCGCAAATTTACCGAAACCATTTTCCCTAATCTTTTTGTAGTAGCTTATTCTGAGCTAACTGCAGATACCGAAGTAAAGTCAGTAGGAACAGTGAGATATCCAAATGAAGGTTAAATATTACACAGGCAGTAGTTTGGCCGAGGCCATTACCAAAGCCAAACAGGAACATGGCAGCGACATTATTTTACTGGATTCCAAAGAGATTAAAGATACCATGAACGGCCAAAAAATCGTCCAGGTGTCTGTTTCTGTGGATGAAAATAATGGCAACGTAAAAGCCTGGAATCCACCATCAGTCAGTAAAAATCAAAAACGAATAAAAGCCTCGGAAGTGGAAACCAAGGAAGATTTTAATTCAGTGATTTCTAATATTCTGTCCCGGAAGCCTAAAACATTGGAACAGGAAAAGAAGATTTTGGAAGAACTGGCTGAATTAAAAGAACAGATCAATAAATTACAACAAGCGAATTTTAATGAACAGTTACCATTACCCAAAAACTACCAGGAACTTTTAATCGGCCTGCAGGAAAAGGGCTTTCCGAAAAAGATGGCCGAAAATTTAATAAAACGGGTTTACCAATTGACACCCAAAGGGCCTAAGGCTTCCAAACGGGAAATTATTTACGGGCTAAAAAAAGAATTGCGTGAAAAAATGCATTTCTTCGATTTGACGTCTTTAAAATCTTCAGACAAACAAAAAGTCATTATGATGGTTGGGCCAACCGGTTCAGGCAAAACCACAATGACAATGAAACTAGCCGCTCATCCCAAAATTTTGGCTAACAGGGAAGTAGCCATTGTTTCAACCGATCCGTATGGGCCGTCAGAAGCATTAAAGGCCTTTTCCAAAATGAGTGGCGTGACCGTCATTGAAAAGAAGCGTAACGACGAACTGAGTACCTTAATGCGCAAATTGAAAGAATATGATACCGTGATTGTGGACGTTGCCGGTAACAGTCCCTTTGCGCCCAACTTTGTAAAGAAAATGGAAGAGTATGTTAAAATTGTCAAACCCGATGAAATTTTCTTTGTAGCAGCGATGAACACGGATCTGGATGATCTTTTTTCATCCGCCTCATTTTACATGTTGCTAAAGCCAACCGGCTTGTTACTGACCAAAATGGATGAATCAATGCGCATCGGCAAATTCTTTACTCTGATGGAAGAACTGGAACTTCCGGTGGTCGCTTTTGGCGATGGCAAACGCATCTTTATTGATATTGCCTTACCGGAAGAAGGCTACATTTTCGAAAAAGTCTTTGAGGGGCTTGCATGATTACAAAATTACGACCGGGTGGCGCCGGGGAGGTAAATGTAAAGGGGAATGCTTCCCGTAAAACACAGATTATTGCTATTACCAGTGGCAAGGGAGGGGTTGGCAAAACCACCATTGCCGTAAATATGGCAATTGCCTGGCAACAGTTGGGTAAAAAAGTCTTACTGATCGATGCCGACCTCTATTTGGGAAATGTGGATTTGAATCTGGGCATTCGCAGCGAGAAAACTATTGCTGATGTAGTAAAAAAAGATCTTGAGCTAAGCGATGTGATTATCAAAACACCAATGAAGATCGATGTACTGCCGGCATCATCAGCTTCGCTGGATTTAATCGAAAGCGAGGATGAAATTCTTGTCAAATTGGCCGAAAAATTCAAGCGATTTGAAAATAGCTACGACTATATAATTTTAGATACCGGTGCGGGCATTGCATTAAATGTGTTGTCCTTTTTATTAGGGGCCGATAAAATTGGGGTTGTCATTACGCCTGACCCGGCCTCAATTACCGATGCTTACGCTGTCATTAAAGTTGTGAAATCGGTTAATAACAAGTTACCGGTTTATTTGATTGGTAACATGGTTAACCATGCTGATGAAAGCGATGTGTTGTTCAAAAAAATGAATCTGATGGTGCATAAATTTTTGAATAGTCAGATTTATTACGGAGGCGCCTTGTTGAAAGATGACATGGTCGCCCGTTCGGTTAAAAAGCAGCGACCTTTTATTCTGGAACATCCCAATGGTTTGGCTGCCAATGCGGTACGGGCTATGATTCGGCGCTTCATGCAGTCGTTAACAGCTAATAGTTTTGCCAATAAAAATATTTTTGAACGGGTGATAGAAACTAAAAATACACAGGTAGAATGGAACCATTGAGAAAATTTATTTTGAGAGTCGCCAGCCTGGCGGGAGTGATTACATTTATCTCCTGTGCACTTAACGGGATTACGTTGATGACCAGCATTTTCCGCAGTGTGGTGGTCTATTTGCTGACCATCCTGCTGGCTGTGATCATGTTGAATATTTTACGCTGGGGCGTTTGGGCTACCTCGCCTTCTTCTACCAATTTACCAGACACGAAGGAAAGTGAAGAACAAAAACAAGAGAAGAGTGAATGATGCAGACAACACTTTCTCAACTGAAGGAAACGGGTGAAGCTTTGGTAAATGAATACCTGACCACCCGTAATGAACGCATAAAAGGTAAGATTGTTGAACATTATGCTCCACTAATCAAGAATATTGTGGGGCGCTACAACATGCACTATTCTACCACACTCAGCACCGATGATCTTTATCAGTACGGTATTCTGGGATTGTTAAAAGCATTGGAACGATATAAGCCTAATGGCGTGCCCTTTCATACTTTTGCCTACAAACGCATTTACGGCGAAGTAGTCGATGCCCTACGTCGTGAAGGAATGATTGGTCGCGATAAATATGAGAAAGTTCGCAATCTGGAAAACACCATCAAAAGCCTGACTTCTTCTCTTGGCCGCGAACCTACGGTTGAGGAAATTTGCAAAAATATGAATATTGATGAAAAAAGCTATTACGACATCGTGAATACTTCACTACTGGTTTACACGGTGTCTTTAAATACTAAAATCAGTGATGATGAAGGCGATTTCATTTACAAAATAGACACCCTGACAGACGAAAGTGCCATGAGTCCTGAAGAGGAATTGGAACATCAGGATCTTAAACGGCGCCTGAAAGAAATTATCATGAATGAGTTAACCGATCGTGAAAAGATCATTCTGGCACTTTATTTTTACGAAGAATTGACTCTGGCTGATATTAGGAAAGTAGTGAATCTAACGGAAGCCCGTATTTCACAGATTCTTAATCAGACACTTATTAAAGTGCGGGTAAAATTATTGAAATAAATTTGCTTCGAATTAAAAATTTTTAAACTGGCAGGTGGAGGTCCGCTCACCTTGAACAATGTGTTTAGAAATCTGGTTCTAATAGAAGGTGATTTAAAACCGCTCCTGAAAAAATTGAAAAGGGGTAGTGTCGTAAAAGGGCGCATTGTTTTACCATTGACAGAGAATCGCTACCTGTTCCGATTAATGGGACGCAATCTGATTATGGAATCAAAAATTAAATTTGAACGCACCGAGGAAGTTTATTTTAAAGTGCTTGGCACCTACCCTCGCATTGAGTTGCGGATTTTTGATCCCCGACGTGAATTGCTGATGGTTAAATCACCACAACAGGTGGAGATTGTGGTTTAAATGGGGAAGCGAAAAAATGACAGAACAAAGAAATCAGGTAACCCTGCGTGATTATCAAACGACTATTACGATTCTGGAACATCTTTCGGAAGCCATCTTTATTTTAAAGCCGGATGGCGAAATTCAATATGCAAATCGTGTGGCCTGTGACCTGTTAAATGTAGCCTTAAAGAAACTTTTAGGAAAAAATTTGAATGACTTTCTGGAACCGCCTTTTCAGTTTCAGGAAAACGAGAAGAACTTTTTGGAACAAATCTATCAGAACGGTATCCTTGAATTAGAAAGCAATTTAACCAATGGAGAACACACGACCCCGGTCATCATAAGCTTTGGCTTTGTCCGCAATGCTCAGGATGAAGTGGATTACATCATTGCCAGTGCCCGTGATGTGAGTCAGCGGAAAAATCTGGAAAAGGAACTTTACCAGCAACAACTCTATTTACAATCCCGTGATCGTTACCGTGAATTAGGTGAACTGGCCATCAACATTGTTCATCGCTTAAGCCAACCCATTACTTCCATTCGTCTATTAATCGAAATGATGCAAAAAAGCAGTCAGCAAGGTAAGCTGGACCCTGCTGTTCTGGAAAAAAATTTCAGCCAGGTGAACACAATGCTGAATCAAATGAATGAGGTGATTTCGAATGTCAGAAATTTCGCCTTTTTAACGGAAGAAGAGAATTTAAAACCCGTTGATTTGATGGAAACCATTCAAAATGCCATCCAGCATTTGCATTATGAAATCACTGAAAATGATATGGAAGTTTTGATTAATAAGGATAAAGATTTGCCGGGTGTGCTGGCCGATCCGTTAAATATGCAGCAGGCCTTCAGTACACTTATACGGTATTTTGTAGGTCAGGCCAAAACAGCCTGTAAGCGTCTGCAAATTGATATTAAAAACGGGCAACAACGATGGGTAGAAGTAATTGTCCACAATCTTCCGGAAACAGCAGAGGATGCGCTGAAAGATTGGCAGCACGCCAATAATCTGGAACAAAATTTTAATCTGGCTGTGGTGCAATTGATGGTAATATCAGGCGGCGGGCATTTTAGTCATCTTTCCTCCACAGAAAAAGATCAGCATATCTTCGTGCTTCGTTTTCCGGCAGCCCACAGCGATGATCGTCAACAACTCTTAAATATGATCGATTTAATGCAGCAGTAGCCGGTAAAAATTTCCTCCTAAAAAGCAATTCCTTCCCCTGATGATATTAAGCTTTCTTTTCATTTAATATGTTTTATTCCTTTGGAAAATTTGGAAAACATTGTAAACCCTTAAAATACAATATATTAAAACCATATTTGCATGATTTTCCTTTCTTTGCACAAAAATTCTAAAAATTGGCACCGCATTTGCAATAAAACCAGCAAAAAGAAGAGAGGTGCCTATGAAGTTAAACATGACATCCATGAAACAGGCTATGTTAAGCCAATTACAGCACAACGACGTCATTGCCAATAATCTGGCCAATGTCAATACTCGCGGGTACAAAAAGGATCTCATCTTCTTTGAGATGTTAAAGACCGATGATGAAAACACAAAGGCCCGTCAGGCTACCGATTTTGCTCAGGGTCCGATCAGCGAGACCAACAATCCGCTGGACCTGGCAATTTCCGGGCAAGGATTTTTTACTGTTCAAACCGATGAAGGCCTTGCCTACACCCGGGATGGCCATTTCAAGATCGACGGAGATGGTGTGCTAAGAACCCAGCAGGGTTATGCGGTTTTAGGAGAAGGTGGTGAAATCGTGCTTGTGGATGAAGATCTGAAGCCGGAACAGATAACCATTACCCGCAATGGAGAAATTTACCTCGGCGATATGTACATTGATCGCCTGGCCATTAGTGATTTTGAAGATTACAGTAAATTGCAAAAAAGGGGAGAGAATATGTTTGTGGTTGATGATTCTGTCCAGCCAATTTCTCTGGAAGAACCGGAAGTTCATCAGGGTTTTTTGGAAGAAGCCAATATTAATCCGGCCGAAGAGATGATTCAATTAATCGAAGTGCAGCGGCAATTTGAAAGCATTCAACGGATGGTGCGTACTCTGGATGAAACCTTTCATAAAGCTGCTGCAGAAGTTGGTAAATATTTTTAAGGAGGTAGAGGCATGTTACGGGCTTTAAAAACAGCAGCCCTGGGAATGACCGCTCAGCAATTAAATGTAGATGTTATTGCCAACAATCTGGCAAACGTAAACACAACGGGTTTCAAAAAGAGTACTATCGAGTTTCAGGATTTGCTTTACGAAAATCTACGTCTGGGTGATCGGGATGCACGTAAAGGGCACGAAAATCCGGTGAAATTACAGATTGGTCTCGGTAGTCGTCCGATCAGCACTTTCCGCTCGTTCACACGAGGGGACATAATGCAAACAGGGAATTCCCTGGATCTGGCGATTAATGGCAGAGGATTTTTCCAGGTGGAACTGGCTGATGGGAATTACGCTTACACCCGGGACGGTTCCTTTAAAATCAATTCAGAAGGTTATCTGGTTACCAGCAGTGGTTTAAAGGTAATCCCGGAGATTTCCATTCCGGAAAATGCCAGTACCATTCATATCAGTGAAAACGGTCTGGTAAAAGTCATGATCGATGGCGAGACCGAGCCGCAGGAGATCGGCCAGATCGAGCTGGTAACCTTCATGAATCCGGCTGGCTTGTTGGCCCGGGGTGGCAACCTGTTTTCCGTCACAGAAGCCTCCGGAGAACCTATTTTCGGTTTGCCAAATGAACAGGGATTTGGCGGTGTAATGCAGGGCTATCTGGAAAAATCAAATGTGGACGTGGCTCAGGAAATGATTAATCTGATCGTTGCTCAACGAGCTTACGAAATCAACTCCAAAGCTGTAAAAACAGCAGACGAACTTCTTTCTCTGATAAATGGTCTGAAGAGGTAAAAATCATGAACTCAGTGCGTAAATTTAACCTGATCTTCCTGGGTAGTGTTTTACTGTTGGTATTTCCGCTTTATGGGCAACAGAACTGGGAAGCCCGTCTAAAAGCAGAGATCAGCAGATTTTTTGCCAAAAGATTTCAGGTTGCGCAAGAAGATTTACGCATCACTTACCTGAGGTTACCGGATTTTTCCAGAATATCCGATGCAAATTTAACCCTTGATTGTTATGCGCCGTTCAATCTCCGCAGACTGGGACGGCAATCGATCTGGGTTCGATTTCTGAAAGATAAAACACTCGTGTTTAAAACACCTGTAACAGTAGAAGTAGCGGTAAAAAAGACAGTTTATGTGACCAATGAAAACATTGGCTACCGGCAAAGAATTGAAACGCAAAAAGTAACGGCTGAAGATTTGTGGTTAAGCGACACGGACATTTATTTAAAAGCCATCGATGCAGAAACGCAGTGGTTGGGAAAAGAAAGCACCCATTTCATTCCGCGGGGTAAAATTTTACTGACCACTGATGTGCAGCAGCCAACGGTGGTAAAACCGGGAGATGAGGTGGAGATTTGTGTTCGTGCTGGTGAGTTAGTGGTTAAAACAAAGGGCATTGCCCGCTCTTCCGGGGGGCTGGGTGATATTGTTTCGGTCAAAAATTTGATGACAGGTAAACAACTGAAGGGAAAAGTCACTTCTCCCGGGGTGGTGTTCATTAATTATCATTCGAGGTCCTTATGAGAACAATTATTTTGATATTGGGTATGATTGCCTTTTCCATGGCGCAGGGCATTCCTTCCTTGTACAGCGACATCAAGGCGCATCAGGTTGGTGATGTGCTGTCGGTTATTATTGTAGAAAATGCCAACGCCAGTCGGCAGTCCAAAAGTGACAGCAAATTGAGCTCAGAAATTGGCATGGATGCCAAATCGTCGGGTAATATTGCCGATTTTTTACCGGTATTTGGTGGTTCCGGTTCGTTCAATTCCAGACACCAGGGACAGGACGGAACCGCACAGTCCGATCGTTTAACCGGCCGTATTTCTGTGCGCATTGTGGAACAGACTGAAAATGGCATGTTCAAAATTCAGGGCGAACGCAAGTTAAATGTCAATGGCGAAGAGAACCTGATGAAATTAGAAGGCTTCGTCAGACCCCGTGACATTACTTCGGCCAATACGGTATATTCCTACAATGTGGCCGATGCCCGAATTACCTATCGCAAAAGCGGGCTGGGACAAAGTTTTTTGAAAACACGGACTATCACTAAGGTATTTAGCTTTGCCTTGGCTGGTTTAATGGTAGCAGCCAGTACAGGGTATTTTGTGTTTAAGTAATGATTGGGTGGAAACGATGGTGAAAAGATCATTGGTGGTGCTGTTAATTCTGGTATTCCTGTTCAATTTAAGTCAGGCTCAGGTACGCATTAAAGATGTGGTTGCCATAGAAAACGGCAATCGCGTTTCATTGATTGGCTACGGGCTTGTGGTTGGTCTGGCGGGTACAGGCGATCGTCCTTCCAGCAGACGTGGAGCCATTTTTACGGTACAGTCCATCAGTAACATGTTGGAACGTTTTGGCATTACCGTTCCTCGCGAAGATTTGCGTACCCGAAATGTAGCTGCAGTGATGGTGACTGCTCAAATTCCACCTTTTAGCCATATCGGTTCCCGTTTTGATGTAGTGGTTTCATCCCTGGGAGATGCCACCAGTCTGGAAGGTGGGGTGCTTCTGATGACCCCACTACGTGATGCAGCCGGCAATGTTTACGCCATGGCGCAGGGCCCTCTCTCTGTTGGTGGATTTAATGTGGAAACTACAGCCGGCGAACGATTGAAGAAAAATCATTCGCTGGTTGGTCGTATTCCTGATGGTGGCTATTTACAGGTAGAACCGCCTAATCAGGATATTGATTTAAGCAAACCTCTCGGATTGCATTTAAATGAACCGGATTTTGTTACCGCCAGGCGTATTGCCGATCAAATCAACCGTTATTTTAAGGTAGATCCTCAGGAACAGGCTCTGGCACAACCCATCAGCCCGGGGCTGGTGCAGCTTTATTTCCCGGATTCCCTGCAAAGTCCGTCTCAGGCTGTGAACTACATCGCTCAAATCGAAACGTTGATGGTGGATGTGGATGTGGAAGCCCGTGTCGTGATCAATGAAAGGACCGGAACGATTGTGGCTGGTGGTAACGTCAAAATTGATGAAGTCATGATCTCTCATGGCAATTTAACCATTCACACCATGAGTTCACCGGTTATTTCTCAACCGGCGCCATTCAGCCGGGTTGGGCGGACCGTCGTTACACGGGTGACACAAACCACGGCTGAAGAAGGTGAGGCTAAAACAGCTGTCATTCAAAAAACAACAACGGTTAGCGAGTTAGCCAGTGCTCTTAATACCCTTGGCCTGAAACCGCGTGACATCATAGCCATTTTTCAGGCCATTAAAGAAGCGGGCGCTTTAAAGGCCAAACTGATTATTAATTAGGAGTTGACCATGGAAACGGTCAAATTGCAGAATTTAACACAAAATGCGATTAAATCTGTTAAAAAGCCGACGACCAACAATAAGGAAGAGATTAAGCTGCGCTCCAGCGCAAAGCAGTTGGAAGGGTTGTTTTTAACATTTGTTTTAAAGGCTATGGAAAAGACAATTCCCAAATTTGACAAACAGGCAAGTTCAAACAATCTGGTTTCGATGATGTTCAGCACGGTGATGGGCGAAGATTTGGCCAAACAGGGCGGAGTCGGGCTGGCGGAATTTATTTACCGAAACATGAAAAAAGATGATGCCCAAACTCTAAACTTGCCGACACAAAATTGGATAGAAATGTTACCAAATAAAATCATTCCAGGGAGGAATAATGAATAATTTACAATTATCTTACAATGATACTGCCAAGTCCAAGTTATTTCAATTGTTATTGGAAGAAATCCATGCTTACAGCTACCTGGCAGAAACCGTAAAACAAAAGCAGGAAGCGATTATTAAAAATAAGCTTGAAGAAATGGAAAACCTGACTGGTGTCGAACGCTTACTGATAAAAAAAGTAGAGATCATGCTGCAGGCCAGGGAAAACTATTTAAAAAAACTATTGGGCGGCTCTTCAAGTGACCAGCCTTTGCAGTTAAATCGTTTCATCGACAGTTTACCCGTGGAAGAACAGGCGCGTTGGCGCAGCCTGCAACAGCGCATTTCCCGGACTGTTGACAAAATTCGCCGGATTAATCTTGAAAATCATCAGTTGGTGCAATCCTCCCTGAACTACGTCCGCGGCGTCATCGACATGCTGTATGCCATGGATGAAGATTCTGTTCTTTACAGCAGTAAAGGACAGGAACAAAAGACACCATTGACCAAACAGGTGGTTAATTACAACGTTTAAGGGTGAAATCATGAGTATTTCCAGTATTTTAGAAATTGGTAAGCGATCTTTGCTGGCTTACCAGTCCGCAGTTAAGACAACCAGCGATAATATTTCAAATGCCAATAATGAATATTACCGTCGTCGTCGGGTAAATTTTGACCAATTAAACAGCGGCTATAGTCAGTTGGGCTTATCAGTTAACGATGCCGTGCGTTTACGCCAGCGTTTTGCCGAATACCAGATCTATTCCGAAAATCAGTTTTTGGGCAAATACCAGAATGCACAACGTTTGCTTTCGCAGGTAGAAGCCGTGTTCAACGAAGGCAGTGAAGCCGGGCTTTCAACGGTGATCAGTGACTTCTTTGGCGCATGGAACGATCTGGCTAAAGATCCTGAGAGTGATTATGCCAGGAATCTGGTATTGGACAAAGCGATGGTCTTATCGGATACTTTTGGCCGCATTGATCATGATTTGCAAAATCTTAAAGATCAAATAGTGCCCGAAACCAAAATGACAGTCGATGACATAAATCAGAAATTACAATTATTGCACAAAATTAATCAACAAATTCGGAAACAGGCCAATCCGGATTTATTGGATCAGCGAGACAGAGTATTAGATGATCTCTCCAAACAGCTAAATATTCAGATTAAAGAGAAAGACAGCGGAGAAATCAATGTTTATTCTGATGGCATTCTGTTGGTTTCACATGATGTAAATAACCAATTGGAAGCTGTTCAGGTTAATGAGAATGGAGACAGTAAAATCAAAATCCAAATTAAAGGTACCGACTATCAACTGAACATTGAGAATGGAGAATTAGCAGCATTAGTTGAATTTTACAATGACACTCTGCCAGAGTACAAACAAAAACTGGATACCCTGGCTCAAACGTTGGCTCAAAATGTAAATGACATCCACCGGCAGGGCGAAAATTTGAACGGCACCAGTGGGTTTGACTTTTTTGCTTCAGATATCACCGGTATCTCAGATTTCCGGGTTAATCCGGTGATTGCAGAAAATGCATCACTGATCGCCAGCAAACCTGTTGGTGGAGCCGAAGGTGATGGCAGCATCGCCCAGCAAATCAGTGATTTGCAATTTAGTTCTATGTTTAATGAAGGAAGTGTCAACGAATATTATCAGACCTTTTTAACCGGTCTCGGAAACAGTCTGCAGGAAACCGAATTTTTGGGTAACAGTCAGGAAATGATTATTCAACAATTGAAGAATCAACGCGATTCGGTTACTGGTGTCTCCATGGACGAAGAAATGACCCACATGGTTCAGTACCAGCAGGCATACGAAGCTGCAGCCAAAGTCATTACCACAGTTGATGAGATGATGGCTACGGTTATGCAAATGGTTTAAGCGTAGGGAGAAAAAGATGCGTATTACGCAGTCTATGTTCTTAAGAAATACCATGCAGCGACTTTTTAAAAGTCGGGAATCCATGTTGAATACCCAGGAACGAATCTCTACCCAGAAAAAAATTAAACAGCCTTCAGACAATCCTGTGGGTTATTCACGAGTGCAAAGGTTACGCGAAGCTTTACGCCAAAATGAAGTATTCATGAAAAATATGGAGGAATCAGAAGGCTGGTTGGAAAATTCTTCCAATTTACTGGAACAGGTTTATCAAAATCTGGTGGATGCCCGTATCGAGGCCACCAAAGGTACACAGGCAGTAGCTACTACAGAATTGCGAGCATCCTTAGCTGAAGAATTACGAGGAATGCTGGATGAGATAGTGACAACCTTAAATTCTACCTATATGGGTAAAAATGTATTCGGTGGCACTATTACCAAATCCGCTACACCTTTTGAAAAAAATGATCTGGATATTACCTATCATGGGAATGACGAATTCATAAAACGTCGGATTTCCAAGCAGGTAGCCATTGACATCAATGTTCCGGGGAGTCAAATTATGAATACCGGAATTTTTGACACTTTACGAGAAACGATTATTGCCCTTGAAAACGATGATGTGGATGCTTTAAAAGCAGCCATCGAAAACATGCGCCAGTCTGAAAAGGAGTTTTTAAATATTAACACCGTTTATGGCTCAAAGATAAATAATCTTCAAATGATTAAAAGCCGCCTGATTAAAACCAATGAAAATTTCCAAAAGTTCATTTCTCAGGAAGAAGATGCTGTGCTGGAAGAAGAAGTAATTAAACTAAAATCAGAAGAAATCGCCTATCAGGCCGCATTACAATCCACCAGTCAGATTATGGAATTAAATCTGATGAGATACCTCTAAAGGAAAAGACATGGAACAAGAGGAACCTTTTAAAAAATGTCCCAACTGTGGGAAAATCTGGAAGGATAGGATTAAATTTTTAGCGGACTCTACGGTATTGTTGATCGGTTACCAGGTTCACTTTAAGGACCCGGAAAAAGGTTTAATCCTTTTTGAACACCATATCAGCGATTGCGGCACTACCATGGCAGTTCCTGTTGGAATCTTCGATGACCTGCATAAAGGCGAACATTACGATGAGCTTATAATGGGTACTGAGGATTGTCCCGGATATTGCCTGAATGAACAAAACTTTAAAAAATGTGAAAACAGATGTCGTGTGGCCTTTGCCCGCGAGATCGTCAATTTGATTCATAGTAAAAAGGCTGTGGGTTAGATCGTTATTATCCCGATCTAAGAAGCAATAAAAAATAAATCAAATGCTTTTCATTAACTGAGGGGAACAAAATGATTCTCATTATCAGCGGAATGCACCGTTCAGGAACCTCCCTGTTAACCAGAACACTGAATCAGCTTGGCCTGTACCTGGGTCCTGAAGAGAAGATGATGCCTGCATCTGCAGACAATCCCGAAGGTTTTTGGGAACACATGGACTTTGTAAAAATAAATAATGAGTTGTTGGAACAGTTTGGTGGCGCCTGGGATTTTGTTCCGGCCTTTCCTGAAAATTGGAACACGTTACCGTCTTTAGACCCTTTTTACGAACGGGCCAGAGTCCTTCTATCAGCTTTTGAGGATCAATCGTTTTGGGGCTGGAAAGATCCACGCAATTCGCTGACTCTACCGTTCTGGCAAAAACTCTTACCGGATGCTCATCACATTTTGGTAATCCGTCATCCGCTGGAAGTGGCCAAAAGTTTGCATAAAAGAAACTTTTTCTCCCTGGTTAATGGATTAAATCTTTGGAAACAGTACAATGAACATTGGCTGCAAGCAGCACAACATTCAAAAAACTGCATTGTGCACTACGAAGCACTTCTGTTTAATGCTGAGCAAGAATTGCAACGAGTAATGAAAAAATTGGGTTTGGAGCTTTCCGCTGATGAATGGGAAAATGCAAAGTCGGTTATTAAGCCAAACATGAAACATCATTGGGTTGATCAAAATACAGAGGAATTTGAAAAACGATTTCCCGAAGTATTCAATTTGTACCAGGAACTCTGTCAGATGGCCGAATACGAACCGGAAGCGCAGCCTAAAGTACAGGTACAGGTTAACGAATCCGTCCCAGAGGGTAAACAAACCGAAAAATCAACCATTGAATATCAGCCTGAACCGATTTTTGTTGTAGGTTGTCATCGTTCGGGAACCAGTGTTTTGGCACATTCTCTGGGGCGCCATTCACAGACCTGGATAGGAGAAGAATCCAATTTCATCTCCATGTTAGCTAAACAGGCTATTGAAGCCTACCATTTCGGAACGCAAAGGGGAGAACGACATTGGTTGAGCGCACAGGGGGTGGCACTTGATGAATTTTTGTTTTACCTGGGATTGGGAATAAATGCCCTTTACACCCAACGAGCCGGTGGAAAACGCTGGATTGAACAAACTCCGGAATACACTTTGGATGCTTTACTGTTGGCCAAAATGTTCCCGGGCGCGGCTTTTGTCAACATTGTCCGGGATGGCAGGGATGTGGTTCAATCCATGATTAATAGTGGTTTTTCTACAAAGTGGGCCAAAGACTTCAAATTGGCCTGTGAGACCTGGGCAAAATTCGTTATTGCAGGGCTTAATTTTGAAGCACAAGGAAAAAGTAAGGCCGTCCGTGTTTATTATGAGTGGCTTAAAAAACAACCGGAACAACAATTTAAAAAACTTGCGCAACAACTTAACCTGCCTTTTGAAAAAAGTTTGGCAGAATTGTTTGCCAGAGGAAAGGTTATAAATTCTTCATTTTCCAATAAACAAAAACAAACCTGGCAGGAAAGCTGGAGTTCGGAACAACGCAATATTTTTAACCAAATAGCAGGGCAATTGCTGATTAGCCTGGGATATGAAGAGGATGATCAATGGGTTCATCAGCCACTTCCTGAAACCAGATTACCGGAAGAAGATGTACCAGCAAATGCAATTTTGGCTGAACTTAACCCGAAAAAACAAGTACCTGTTTTAGAAGAAGTGAAAACATCAGCCAACGATAATTCAGATAATTTAGCCAAAGTTTCCATCGTGATCCCACTTTACAATAAGCTTGAGCTGACCCATCAATGTTTAAAATCTATCTTACAAAACACCCGTTATCCAAATTACGAACTCATTTTTGTTGATAACGGATCGACCGATGATACTGCAAAGTATTTACAAAATTTGAAGTTAAAAAATGTTAAAATCATAATTAATGAACAAAATCTTGGTTTTGTTGGCGGTTGCAACAAAGGAGCGGAACAGGCAGAGGGTGAATTCATTCTGTTTCTGAATAATGACACCCAGGTCACACCCGGTTGGCTGGAAGCTCTCGTTAAGACCATGCATCAATATCCGGATTGCGGTATTGTGGGCAGCAAGCTGGTCTATCCAGACGGAAAATTACAGGAAGCAGGTGGAATCATCTTCTCAGATGGGAACGGCTGGAATTACGGTAGAGGCATGAACCCCAATGATCCGCGTTTTAACTTCGTACGCGAGGTGGATTATGTTTCCGGCGCTTCTTTAATGATCCGGAAATCCCTGTGGCAAAAAATAGGTGGCTTTGATCAGCGTTACATGCCGGCCTATTACGAAGACACCGATCTTTGCTTCAGTGCACGTGAACATGGGTTTAAAGTGCTGTACCAACCTAAAAGCATGGTCATCCATTTTGAAGGGCAAACCGCCGGTACCGATCTGGCCAGCGGTTTTAAAAAATATCAGCAGATCAATCATCAGAAATTTGTTCAGAAATGGAAAGTTCAGTTAAAATCACAATATGAAAATAATCCCAGAAATGTTCCCTTTGCTTCGCAACGCAATGTCCAGCAAAGGATATTGATTTGTGATCCTTTGCTGCCCATGTGGGACAGGGCATCGGGTTCTCTTCGCCTTTTTAATTACATTAAAATATTAAAGAAATTAGGTAATCATATTACCTTCATTGCCCGGGTTGGCTCAGGTGATCCTAAATATCGGGAAACATTACAGCAATTAGGTGTTGAAGTTTACGAAAATGACCGGCGGGCTTTGAGTTTTGCGGGTTACACTGTAAATGGCAACTGGCCGGAGATCCCTTATGATATTATTTTTGATGAACGAAAATTCGATTTAGCTATTGTGTCGTTCTGGTATTTAGCAGAATATTATCTGCCCCTCATTCGTAAAAAATCCCCGGCAACAAAAATTATTGTAGATACGGTTGACATCCATTTTGTTCGGGAATTACGGGAAGCACAGCTTAAAAAAGATAAACAATTGGAAAAAGAAGCACTGGAACGGAAGGAACGTGAAATTCAGGTTTATCGTCAAGCGGATCGTTTGTGGGTTGTAACGAAAGAAGATCGTCGTCACATCGAATCTTATGTAAATAAGATTCCAATTGACGTGGTGCCAAATATCCATTTCCCTGTAAAGGTAGAAAAACAATTCGAACAGACTTCCGACTTGCTTTTTGTAGGAAATTTTGGCCATCCGCCAAACATTGATGCTGTTCAATATTTTGTAAAGGAAATCTTTCCTTCAGTAAAAAAAGAATTGGGAAACATTAAATTTTACATTGTAGGGAATAATCCGCCCCCTGAAATTCAACAGTTAAACGGTGAAGATATTGTAGTCACTGGATTTGTCCCCGAACTTAAGCCCTACCTGGTCAAGGCACGTGTATCCGTCAGCCCCTTACGTTATGGAGCAGGTATGAAGGGTAAGATTGGAGAAGCGTTAAGCTATGGTCTTCCGGTCGTTACAACTTCCATAGGTGCCGAAGGGATGCAGCTGATCCACGAACAGCATGTGTTGCTGGCAGACACTGCCGATGATTTTGCCAGACAGGTAATTCGACTTTACAAAGATCGGGAATTATGGGAAAAATTGTCACAATCAGGTAAGCAGTTGATTGAAGATCAGTGGGGACCAGCGACTACTCAAAAGAAATTGCAAAATATTCTAACAGAAGTAAAGGCATCCTTTGCTACCCGACCCAAAGTTTCCATTATCATGTTAACTTACAACGCACTTGATTACACAAAAAAATGCGTGGATTCCATCCTCCAGCATACTCGAATTCCCTATGAAATTATTTTTGTAGACAACGGTTCCAGTGATGGAACAGTGGAGTACCTGAATGAGCTGAAGGAAAAATTCGGCCATTTTAAAGTGATTCTAAATTCGAAAAACAGAGGTTTTGCCGGTGGCAATAATCAGGGCGCTAAAAGGGCCAGGGGAGAATACCTGTTATTTTTAAATAACGATGTTTTAGTTTCGGATAACTGGCTGGAAGGATTAGTGCAGGCTCTGGAAAAAGATCCGCAAATTGGCATGGTAGGTCCTGTTACCAATCACATTAGCGGTTTACAACGTTTGGCCAATATTCCCTATAAAGATGAAAATAGTTTCCATCAGTTTGCGGCCAAAGTTTTTGAAATAAACAAAGATCAGATTACCCCTCGTCGCAGATTAGCCGGATTCTGTGTGTTAATGCCTAAAAAACTATTTGAAAAAGTAAAAGGGTTTGATGAAAATTTTGGTACCGGTAATTTTGAAGACGATGATCTCTGCGTCCGTGTGCGACAAAAAGGATTTGCCCTGATGGTACACGAAGGTGTTTTTATTCATCATTATGGAAGCCAGAGTTTTAAAGCAAATCAAATACCATACGATACCAGTTTAAAGCAGAAATCCAAAATTTTCTTTAAAAAACATCCTGATATTGATTATGAAGAATTGCTGGAACTCAGGAACCCCTTATCGGAAGTTCATCCCCGTTTGAAAGAGGAAATAAAAACACTTTTGAATGGTGGAAATTTTAAGCAAGCAGAGAAAATTTGTCACCAAGTTTTAAATGAGAATCCACTTGACGATGAAAGCTGGTTCTTATTGGCACTAGTTTATAAAAGTCAGCAAAACTACCAGAATGCACTTGCGGCTGTTAATCGTATTCTTGTACATGACGCTCAAAATCCGGGTGCACTTAATTTAAAGGGAGAAATACTTCTCGCTCAACATAAATACGAGGCTGCTAAATTTCTTTTTGACCTGGCATTGACTGAAAAACCCGATTACTTAGATGCCAGACGTAATTTGGCTTATTGCCACATTGAAAACAATGAGTTTGAAGAAGGAATAAAATTATTAAATCAGAATCTTGATCAGGATCCAAACGATTTACCTACTTTACTCTATTTTGCGCATTTGTATCTGGAAGCGGAAAAATATCAGGAAGCTGCTCAAATGCTTAATCAGGTCCTGACAATCGATCCTCAAAATGAATTCGCTCTGCAAATGCAACAACTCATTCCGCAGGATGTTCTAAGATCTCTGGATAAGCAGCAGGAAATAGAAAAAGCTATGCAGGCATTGAACAACGGTCAGGCAGAAGAAGCCAAAAAATCCTTTGAAAACTTGAAAAAGGAGGAACCTGACAATATTGAGGTTCAATATGGCTATGCCCTTGCATTGCAAATGCTTGATGATCTGGATGGGGCCAAAGAACAATTAGAAAAGGTTGTGCAATTGAATGCTGATTTCGTGCTGGCGTGGAATGATTTGGCGCGCATTGAATTTTTGAATCAGAATTATGAAAAGGCTAAAGAGTATTATGAAAAATCGCTGGCCATTTCTGATGATCAGATTAATATTAAAAATCAATTGAGTGAAACTTTGTTTGCCCTGGGTGAATATGAAGCCGGTGTGCAATTATTAATCGATGCCTTAAAGCAAAAACCGGATGATGTACAAACCTTGAAACACCTGGCTGCTATTTACCAGGAGGTCGGGAATGAAGACATGGCCAAAACCTTCTGGCAAAAGGTGTTAAAGTTGAATCCCGATGATCAGGAAGCTTTAAGCGTCGTCGGGCAGATGGCTTAACCCTTAAAAGTAAAGCATCTATTATTTTTAGAGGTTTTGTTATTCAGAAAAAAAGAGGAAGTGATGAAAAAAACGAAATTATCCGTCTGTATGATCGTTAAAAACGAAGAAAAATTCCTTGCTGATTGTCTGAAAAGTGTACAACCCGTAGCCGATCAGATTGTGGTAGTAGACACCGGTTCAACAGACCGAACGGTTGAAATTGCCCGTTCCTTTAACGCCGAAGTGCACTCTTTTGAATGGTGTGATGATTTTGCAGCGGCCCGTAATGCTTCTCTTAAATACGCCAAAGGCGACTGGATTTTGTGGCTGGATGCCGATGAACGATTAGAGGCCGATTCTGTGGAACCATTAAAGCAGCTTTTAAAACCCGAAAAACGTCCCGTAGCCTATCTTGTCACCATTAAAAACCTGATGGCCGATGGCAAAACGTTTAAATTATCCACCGGACATCGGTTGTTCAACAACCATAAAAAAATCTTTTTTGAAGGCAGGGTTCATGAACAGATCGTTTACAGCCTGGCCAGAAACGGCGGGCAGGAAC
The DNA here is from genome assembly GCA_964398005.1 of uncultured Caldithrix sp. Classification (GTDB taxonomy): domain Bacteria; phylum Calditrichota; class Calditrichia; order Calditrichales; family Calditrichaceae; genus Caldithrix. The sequence continues at coordinate 23,968 of CAYNLJ010000002.1, forward strand.
GCCCTTCAAACATCAGAATTTTTCATTTAGGGTATGGATTAGGCACAGAAGTGCAAAAAGGCAAAGATGAACGAAACCGGAAATTATTGCTGAAAATGGTTGAAGAACAACCGGCCAATGCCTATGCGCACTATACATTGGGCCAAAATTATAGCCTGGCCGGTGAACATCAAAAGGCATTGGAACATTACCTGATTGCCCTGGAGAATCATAAATTTCAGCCATCGCTGGCCCGGCAACTGCTCAACAATATCAGTGAGACTTACCTGAGATTAGAAAATTTCGAAGAGGCCAGACGTTTTGCTGAACAATCCCTGCAACTGAGCAACCAGCAGATTGGTGC
>CAYNLJ010000003.1:0-23675 GCA_964398005.1 uncultured Caldithrix sp.
GGTAAATCTTCCAGCCTTTGATTGTATTTTTGCAGTACCTGTTCCAGAGAGTTAACTTTAGCTTCTTCGGCTTTAATTTCACCTGCCAAATTCAGCAACTGAGCAACAATTTCCTGAGTAATTCTCAACGGGTCCGAAATCATTCCCGAATTAGCGATTTTGGAAGCTTCTTCGCGTATCTTGTCTTTTAAAGCTTTGATGCGTTCATCGTAAATTCGTAACTGGGCTTCAAAATATTCATTACTACTGCTCTGCACTTCAGATTTTAAGGCCGTAACATAGCTGGTTCTTTCGGCAACTATTTGCGCTAATTCTTCCTGCAGGGATTGAATGTAGGGGGTGGAAATTTCACTTAAATTGGCAGGAAGATTTTCTTTACGTTCATTTAATTTTTGTTCTAAGCTGTTTCTCAGTTCAACTTTGGAATTCAGTTCGATGCGTGCCTGTTCCAGCATCGATTCTGCTTCGGAAAGCCGTGAGACCAGTTCCTGCGTTTCTGCGTCCAGACTGGCGATTTTTTCCTGTTCCTGAAACTTCTTTAATTGTTCTTCTGATTCCTTTAACTCCTTGGCTTTAATAGCTAAACGATCTTCAATAAAGTGGCGCATTTCGGTTACTTCAAGCTTATTGGTCTCGGCATTCAACTGGGCAAACTCTTCTGCAATCGTATTTGCCAGATAAGCGGCTTCGAATGGGCTACCAGCCTGGTAGGTTAACGTAATAATATCGGTGTCCCGTTTAGGTTCAACTTCCATGCTTTCCATGACAATCTGAACACGATCCTCAAACGTAAGCTGGCTGCCATCTTCCAGAGGTTGAAAAAAGCTGATGGAATCTCTAAAAGCAGAATTTTCCAAACGACGCACTACCCGTTCAGCCACATTACGGCTTTTTAAAATTTCGATCTGATTATTGAGCAGATTAGCCTGTGTGCCGAAAGTGGTTAAGTTGAACAACGCGCGGTCCATGGAGTCATTGGTTTCTATCAGCAGAATACTCGAAGCTTCATAGGTAGGATCTGCCGTAAAGGTGTAAATTACGGTAGCAGTGAAAACTGCTAAAAAGGACAAAATGATTAACCATCTTCCGCGATAGATAATCCGGATGTAATCAGTTAGATGAAGAGGTTGCTCTTCATCTTCCCAGAAATCATTGTCAAAATTCGCCGGAACTTTTGGCTCCAAAATTCTCACTCCTCTTTTGGTTGTAACTTAGCTCATTAATTTAAAAAAATTAAATGAATTAGTCCATTTTCGATCTATTTTAAAATTTCTTTAAGGTATTAACCGGTTCTTCAAATTTCTCAGAACTCTTTTCCATTTATCAGGAGTTGACATCAAATGTTCTTCGACAAAATCAAAATTTGAAATCTCAGCAGCCTTAATTGCGTTCAGTGGATTTTGCCAGAAAATCTGATCCAAAACACTCTCGCTTACAATCCTGGTTAACGCTTCTCTGGCCTGAACCATGGTTTCATAGTTTCGGTTTTCTGTTTCATGGGCATCAGAGGCTACAAAATGCACCAGCCCACTTTTTATCATCTTCATGGCAAAAGAGGCCACCGACGAACCGAATTGCCCGATAACACTTCCGGAGTTGATCTGTATTAAACAGCCCTGCTGAACGAATCCAACCAATTTATCAATTTTATCATGTAAATAACGGTAGCGCTCGGGATGGGCAAGAACGGGCACCAATCCTTTTAAACGCAACTGAAAAATAAATTCCCCCACCCCATCCGGAAGGTCAAAGAGAGGCAACTCAAATAACAAATATTTACCATTGTTGTCAAAGGTCGACCACGGGTAGTGAAACCATTCTAAAATACGATTAGAAAAGAACATCTCAGCCGACAGGTAGAGATCCACAGGCAATTTCTCTTTTTGAGCGGTTTCCTGTACCTGTTTAAAATGATCAAGCAGCTGTTGACTAAATGTTTCATCGGTAAGTTCAGTAGCATGTGGTGTTGCCAATAAAGTTCTAATATTTAGCGATGCCGCTTGCTCAAGCATGGCCATGCTGGCATCCAGATCAGGAGCACCGTCATCTACTCCAAAAACAAAGTGTGAATGTAAATCTGCAAATTGTCTGTTACCCATTTACCGGAAATCCCTATCGCATGTCCACAACATCCATATCTGGCGTTGCTTTAAAAGTGAACAGGTCATCGGATAATTTTTTTTGAGTTGAAATTTGGGAAAGATTAAAGATGGATTTATTACCGTTTAAATCAGTAATTTCTATTTTAACAATCTGCCATTTTTTGTCCTCAACCCAAATCTTAATCGCACTAAAATAGCTTTGAACCTCCTCTTTTGGTTCCAGCTTGACAACGTATGTTTTTTTACCGTTAAGTTCTTCTTCAGCCAACAGGGTGGCGTAATGTGTTTTGGGGAATTTGAACAGAATGTCCCTTGGTAAAAGCGCACCTGAATTTTTACGCACCCGATCGATTAAAACCTGATTATTGATGCGGTTATGCGTCCAGACCGTTTTCCCATCACTAATGATCAGTTGATCTTCTGTTTCGAAACGATATTTTTTCCCGCCCTTAACATATAATTTGCCGGTCGTAATGTTTTTTGTACCGGTAAGTTGAAAAGTCTCCACCTTTTCAAAACTGGCTTCAAAATTTTCGATATCATCGTATTTTTTCTGTACTTTTTTGATAATATCCTTGACGTCTTTTGCCTGCACAACTTGAAAAGCAATTACAATCAACAATAATCCGATGGTGTAAATTCTCATATTATTCTCCACGCATTCTTTGATACTCATCAATAGAAATCAAAACTTCTCGCGGCTTACTTCCACGGTTAGGTCCCACAATCCCCTCCTGTTCCAATTCATCCATAATTCGAGCTGCCCGTGAGAAGCCGATTTGTAATCTACGCTGCAAAAACGAAATAGATCCTTGTTGATGTTCAATCACCAGTTTTCTCGCTTTCTCGTAAACCGGATCGTGATCATCACCTGCACTAAAAGAGCCACCATCGGAGCTGCTTCCCGGTTGCGGCAGACTGTAATAAGGCATTTTGGGTTGCTTACGGATGTGTTCAATAATTCTTTCAATTTCTTCGGAAGTGACAAAGGGGTTTTGCAGGCGGATCGGCTTTGAACTACCCGGTGCCTGGTACAGCATGTCTCCACGGCCCAGCAACTGTTCAGCGCCATTCATATCCAGAATAGTGCGGGAATCTACCTTGGAAGAGACCATATAGGCAATGCGCGCCGGTATGTTTGCTTTAATGACACCGGTGATCACATTGACACTGGGACGTTGGGTGGCCACTACCAGATGAATACCAACGGCCCGGGCCATTTGTGTTAAACGTGCAATGGGTGCTTCCACTTCTTTTTGAGCCACCATCATTAAATCTGCCAATTCATCAATAACCACAACAATATAGGGCAATTCACGGAAATGTCCGTCTTTGTCGCCGGGCATTTTTCGTACTTTTTCATTGAATTCTGCTACATTACGCGCCTTTAAGCTGGCTAACCAATCTAGGCGCCGGTCCATTTCCAGAACCATGGAGTTTAAAATGCTTACGGCATTCTTGGGTTTGGTAATCACCACCTCATCCAGATCCGGCCGATGTAAAAGATAATGATCTTTTAATTCTTCGTAAATAGACAATTCCAACCGTTTGGGATCGATTAAAACAAATTTCACTTTAGCCGGACTAACTGCGTACATTAAAGATAAAAGCAGTGTATTAATTCCCACACTTTTACCAGCGCCGGTTGCACCAGCGATCAGTAAATGAGGCATGGTACTCAAATCGGCAACGTAGGATTCCCCTGAGATGGTTTTGCCCAGGGCCACGGGTAATTCAAAATTACTGGTAGCAAATTTTTCCGAACGAATCAGGGGTTTTAAATAAACGGTTTGTGGGTTACGATTGGGAATTTCAATACCCACGGCAGCACGTCCGGGAATAGGCGCAATAATACGAATGCCACGCGCCTCCATGGCCAGAGCCAGATCATTGGCCAGGGCGACAATCGAACTTACCTTTACACCTGGTGCCGGCTGTAATTCATACAGAGTAATTACCGGACCGGCTGTTACGCGAATTACCTTGGCCTTTACACCAAACTCTTCCAGCCGTGATTCCAGCAAATCGGCATTGGCTTTCAGCTCTTCGCGTGTAATGCTGGTCTCAATTTCGGGCGGATCGTTTAATAGATCAGTGGAAGGAAATTTGAATTTGGCCAGACTTTCCCGCAGCAGGCGATCGTAATCCAGCTCTTTGTCTTTAACTTCTGGTTGAACTTCAATATCAAAGTCATCCTCATCAAATTGATCTGATGGGGGTTCAGATAAATTCTTTTCCAGAGGAATTTCTTTTTTCTGGTCTTGTTCTTCCAGTTTAGACAGTAGCGAATCCAGATCTGTCTGAATTCCTACAATGTCCTTTTCTTCTTCCATCAAGGTGTCTAACAGGTCATCATCGGTAGCCTCTTCGGAGGTGTCACCAGTTTCAGTCAGGTCTTCTTTAATCCTTGCTTCGGAAAATTTAATCTCAGGGGCCTCTTGTCTTTCATCTTCCTTTTTGCCGACCAATTCTTCTGTCAAATCGAGACCATCGTGACCGGAAAGTCCACCTTCAACAACCGGCCGCAGGCGTTTCCTGCTTTTCAAACTTTCCAACAACGAAGAAAGACTATTTTTCAGACTTTGATACATTTTATCCATTAATCGTGCCAAACCTTCAAGCACAGGAGCAACTTCAAGCCGGATACTCAAAATAAGCATGGTGATGGTAATAATAACCAGCAAAGTGATACTGCCGAAACTACCGAGAAAGAGTACCAGTTTAGAAGCAAGCCAGCCACCGATTAAGCCACTGGGAAAATATTCGGCTATCTGACCGTTGCTGTTTAATGCTTCGGGCATGGCCAGGAATACAGAAAAGAGAATACCCCAGGCAATTAATGCAATGGTTGATTTCCAAAACCAGTCAAACTTGCGGTTCAATAAAATTTGTAGTGCATAAATAGCTAAAATAAGCGGTAAAATTAAAACCGGGTAACCCAGCGTCCATTGCATCAGGTAATAACTAATGACAGCGCCCAGCCGACCAAACCAGTTGTGTACTACTTCTCCATCACCCAAACGCTGCAGGGTTACCGGATCGTTCAGATCATGAGTCAACACAGCCAGAGCAACAATTAAAGCGACTCCCAGAAGCAGCACCCCTAATGCCTGGCGCTTATGTTGCTTGGTATTTTGTTTCTTTGTTTTTTTCTTCTTTTTAGCCATTCTTTATCATCGGTTTATTGTAACATTGAATTGATGCCTAAGATCAGTGAATCAACCTTAAAACGATTAATGAGTCCTCTGCTTGTCTGACCAAAGAATTTCCGGGAATCTTTTGGAATCCCTGTTGTCTAATTTACAGATTTAGCTTTAAGAAAACAAGTTTTACAGCTCGTAAGTTATTTTATTTTCTAAATTTGCCTTGTTTTAACACGGGGACAAAATCAAAACGGTTCAGTTGCGCACAATAGTGTATGTCTTCTTCGAAGCCTAATTTTTTTAAACGTACTGCATGCTGGCTTTGTGAAATGGCCGACAGAATTTTGTCGGTTTCCTGTTTCGCCGGCAACGAATAACTTTTTGCCCCCTGCAAAGTCCAGCGGGCAGCATCAGTAAAAGTAAAGTCTTCTAAATAGCTTAAAATCTGAGCAGCACAAAGTGTGTCTTCCAGCGAGAATTTACCATCCGTACCGGCACAATACAGCAGCACGTCACTTTGTTTTTTATTCAGGTATTTAGCTACAGATTCGGCGTTTAAGAATGCGCCCGCAACAATTTCTTTTGCCATTTCAACGCTTTTAATTGCCCTGGTTCCATTGGTGGTGGTCAAAACAATTTCTTTATTGAGTACTGTTTCCGTTTTATATTCCAGGGGCGAATTCCCCAAATCAAAATGAGAAGGTTTTACTGCATTCCGTTCACCTGCCAAAAGAGGGTTCGATAGATGTGCTGCGGTCTTTTGAGCTTCACTCACAGTAGCAACCGGGACCACCGACATTGCTCCATTTTGCAAGGCCGTTAAAATCGTAGAGGTAGCTCGTAATACATCAATAATTACCACCACCGAGCGGGGCAATTGTACTAAATCGGTGGTGGTAAAAAATACATCAACTAAAGGCATGGCATTTTTAAACAGGCTAATCTATTAAACAAAGGGAGGTTTAATGACCACAGCCGGCACTTTTTTCCCACGAATATCGATCTGCAATTCGGTGCCTACTTTGGCAAATTCTCTTGCCACGTAGCCCATGGCAATGCCTTTATTTAAAACCGGAGACACCGTACCACTGGTTACCTGGCCAATTTCCTGATCATCTTTAAAGATTTTGTAACCGTGACGTGGAAAGCCTTGCCCCTCGAGCACAATGGCCACCAGTTTGCGTTTAGGCCCATCTTCCTTAACTTTCATTATCACATCGCGGCCAATAAAATCACCCTTGTCCAATTTGGTAATCCAGCCCAAACCCGCCTCAATGGGATTCGTTGTCTGATCAATATCATTACCATACAAACACATCTTCTTTTCCAACCTCAGAGTGTCTCTTGCGCCGAGGCCTATTGGTTCAATATCAAATTCCTTGCCAGCTTCCATCACCGCATCCCAAACCTTGATTGCATATTCATTGGCAAAATAGAGTTCAAAACCCGGTTCACCCGTGTAACCCGTGCGGGAAATAATCATCGGAACACCAGCCAGTTCTCCCTCGGTAAACCAGTAATATTTAATGGCAGCTAAATCAACTTTCGTTAATTTTTGTAATGTTTCTTCTGCTTTCTTACCCTGAACCGCCAATTGCGTAATTTCATCACTTTTGTCTTCTATCTGGCAATCATCAATTTTATTCTGCAGTATCCACTGCAAGTCTTTGTCTTTATTGGCCGCATTAACGACTAACATATAATGATCGGCAAAGCGATAAACCAATAAATCGTCCACAATGCCGCCATCAGGATAACACATGGCCGAATATTGTACCTGGCCGATCTCCAGTTTAGCAGCATCATTAATGGTTACCTTCTGAACCATATCCAGGGCTTTAGGTCCGCTGATGATAATTTCTCCCATGTGTGAAACATCGAACACGCCGACCGTTGTTCGCACCCGAAGATGTTCTTCTCTAATGCTGTGGTATTGAATTGGCATATGAAAACCAGCAAATTCGACCATTTTAGCGCCTAATTTTACATGCACATCATGCAAAGCTGTCTTTTTTAATTCCATCTTAAAATATCTCCGTTTCTTAGTTTGCTGTTGACACTTTTATTGGTTAAAAGTCTAATATAATTAATTGTTTTATTTCAAGAAAATAAAAGTCAATTAAGATAGATTTTTGAATTGTAAATTATTAAAAAGGAATCCGAAACGAAATTGGTGCAAGGGCCAGGCTCAGCCAAAATCAGTTGAAGTTGGCTGAATGCGCTGTAGCTAATTCTTTATTTTGTGGAATTAGAGTTTCAGAATGATTTTCCCGGAGATGGTCAGTCCAAATTTTCAGTTGCCTAACCAATCAGGCAGTCCCATTCAGTTCTTTCCGCAAAAACTGGCCGGTGTAAGACTTTTTAATCTTGACAATTTCTTCCGGGGTACCTTCGGCAATCACCATGCCCCCTTTTTCACCGCCTTCAGGGCCAAGGTCAATAATCCAATCTGCCGTTTTAATTACATCCATATTGTGTTCAATGACCACCACGGTATTCCCTTTTTCCACTAAACGATTTAATACATTAAGTAACATGCGGATGTCTTCAAAATGCAAGCCAGTGGTTGGCTCATCCAGAATGTAAAGCGTGTTACCCGTGCCCACTTTACTTAATTCGGTGGCCAGTTTTACGCGTTGTGCTTCCCCACCGGAAAGCGTGGTGGCAGACTGTCCTAATTTAATGTACCCCAAACCTACATCATATAGGGTTTGCAGGCGACGTTTTACCGGCGGAATATTGGCTAAGAAGTCCAGCGCTTCCTCCACTGTCATGTCCAGTACATCAGCAATGGATTTGCCTTTGTATTTGATTTGTAAAGTTTCTCGGTTGTAACGTTTGCCTTTACAGACTTCGCATTGGACGTAAACATCGGGCAAAAAATGCATTTCTATCTTTTTGATGCCATCGCCTTCACAATGTTCACATCGCCCGCCCTTCACATTAAAACTGAAGCGCCCCGGTTTGTATCCTCGAATTTTTGATTCGGGTAACTGGCTGAACAGATCACGAATGGGAGTAAACAGGCCCGTGTAAGTTGCAGGGTTAGACCGCGGTGTGCGGCCGATGGGTGATTGGTCCAAATCGATGACTTTATCAATATGTTCGAGTCCCTCAATACGTTGGTACGGCAATGGGGTTTTCTTGGCTTTGTAAAAGTGGCGTGCCAGGGCGGCGTACAATGTTTCATTAACCAAACTGCTTTTGCCGGAACCGGAAACACCGGTGACACAGATGAATTTACCAAGTGGAAAGCGTACATCGATCTTCTTTAAATTATTGCCTTCAGCGCCACGCACAATTAAAAATTTACCATTTCCCGGTCGCCGACTGGCAGGCACCGGAATGGCTTTTTGATGGGAAAGATAGAGACCCGTTAAGCTCTTCTTATTTTTAGCGATCTGCTCTGGGCGCCCGGCTGCTACAACCTGACCGCCATGAACACCGGCTTTGGGTCCAAGGTCAATAACGTAATCTGCCTCCTCAATGGTTTCCCGGTCATGTTCCACCACCAGCACAGTATTACCCAGATTTCGCAGTTCTTTGAGCGTGCTGATCAGTTTTTTATTATCACGCTGATGCAGGCCAATACTGGGTTCGTCTAAGATGTACAAAACCCCTACCAGTTGTGAGCCGATTTGCGTGGCCAGTCGGATGCGCTGCGCTTCCCCGCCGGAAAGGGTGCCAGCAGTACGGCTTAACGTCAAATAGTCTAATCCAACATTGATTAGAAATTGTAATCGCTGGTTGATTTCCTTTAAGATCTGGTGAGCAATCTGCGTTTCCTGCCGGTTTAATTTAAGGTGAGCAAAAAATTCTTTAGCTTCATGAATTGACATTTCAGTTACCTGATGGATATTCTTCCCGTTTATGGTTACAGCCAGCGCTTCTTTGCGCAAACGGGTTCCTTGGCACTCATCACAGATTAAATTATTCATAAAACCTTCAATCCAGCGCCGTACATGCGATGAAGCCGTTTGTTTGTAACGACGAAGAAGATTATTAACAATTCCCTCGTAGTTTGAGTACCATTCTACATAAGCCTTGTCACGCTTGTAAACAAATTTCACCTGTTCATCACCCATGCCGTACAGGATGATGTGACGTACTTCTTCGGGTAAATCTTTCCAGGGTGTGTTCAAACTGAAACCCAGCTTTCGGCCCAGGCTGGCTATCATTTCGTACAACCAGCCTTCATGGCGACCATTTAAAACCGTAATGGCGCCCTCATTAATCGATAACGTATCATCCGGTACAATCAAATCAGGATCAATCTGTGTCAGCACGCCAAGACCATCACATTTTGAACAGGCACCGTAGGGACTGTTAAAGGAAAAAGTACGCGGAGCCGGCTCTTCAAAAGAAAGATTACAGTGAGGGCAGGCAAATTGTTCACTGAACATCACATCCTGGCCTTCATCCGGCTTATTGATGTAAACCAATCCGCCACTCTGTTTTAGAGCCAACTCTACCGATTCGGTCAATCGCTTGCTGATATCACCATTAATAACCAGCCGGTCAATCACCAGTTCAATATCATGTTTTTTGTTTTTTTCTATCTGGATCTCTTCATCCAAAGGAATGATTTGACCATCAATACGCACCCTGACAAATCCGTCTTTCCGAAACTGATTAAAGGCCTCTTTGTATTCACCTTTCCTACCACGAACGACCGGAGCCAATACCTGAAAGCGGGTACCCTTAGGCCAGGTTAAAATCGTATCTACAATTTGCTGGACGGTTTGTCTTTCAACCGGGCGTCCACACTGATAGCAATGCGGTTTTCCAATTCTGGCAAAAAGAAGCCGAAGATAATCATAAATCTCCGTAACTGTCCCTACCGTTGATCTCGGATTGCGACTGGTGGATTTCTGTTCAATGGAAATCGCAGGGGATAGCCCCTCGATATAATCCACATCCGGTTTTTCCATTAAGCCTAAAAACTGGCGTGCATAAGCACTTAAAGATTCAACGTACCTGCGCTGTCCTTCGGCGTATATGGTATCAAATGCCAGACTAGACTTACCCGAACCAGATAAGCCAGTAATGACCACAAATTTATCTCTCGGTATTTTAACATCTATATCTTTTAGATTATGCTCTCGGGCACCTTTAACTAATAAATAATTCTTCTTGCTCATCTTCTTTTTGCTTATTTCTATTTAAAGTGGTTATTAAACTAAGTTAAAAATTTGGATCATAAATGTCTAAAATGATCTTGATTATTTTTTATTACAGAATCATCAATTTTTTACAAATTAACTTCAGACCAGGATTCTTAATTACCGACTAATTTATCAATTTAGAATTAAAATGATGCTCATTTTATTCCCGATAAAATTACTCGCTGATCCGGGTCTTCGACAAAAGAAAATTCCTGAATAATGATCGAGGTCAGCCTTTAAATAATATTTTTAAATTTAACTGTGAATACCGGTAGTTTAACAGAACGAATGACGCGTTCAGTGGTACTTCCCAACAAAAGACGATCAAGTCCGACCATGCCATGTGTACCAATCACAATCAGGTCTAATTCATTTTCATTTACATATTTAGCAATTTCTTTATGCGCTTTACCTTCGCGTACCACTTTAACAATTTTTTTCCCTTTCAGTTCAGGAAAGGCAGAAATCGCTTCTGACATCCGTTTTTCTACCTTTTCTCTGATATCAGGAATCATATCTAAAACAGATTTCATGCCCCAGGCATAAAGCGCCGGATGGACTTCCTGATCCACGGCATATAAAAGATGTAATTCGCTATCGTCAATCGTGGCCCAGGCGGCGGCAGCTTTTAAGGCTTCCATCGAAGGTTCACTAAAATCCAGCGGTACAAGAATTTTTTTAAACTTTTCTCTGATAAAATCTGCACTGCGGACCGTAAGCACAGGACAGCGGGCATATCGCACTACTTTTTCGGCAACACTGCCTATCAAAAAGTATTCAAGTCCTGTACGACCATGGGTACCCAGCACAACCAAATCGAAATCGTTTTTGTTAATGTAACCTAAAATAGCAGATGGCGCTGAATATCCACGAATAATTTCATGTTTTATTTTTAGGTGGGAATGCTGAGACGTCTTTTTTTTCATTTTTTCAAGCAGTACAGTCTCAACTTCATGCTCTTCTGATTTTACTTTTTTTAATTTGTCTTCCATTTCCACCGGATCGTCTTCAAAGAGTAGACGTGCATGCAAAACCGTTAGCTCTGCGTCGAATTTCGCCGTTAAAAACAAGGCTTGATCTAAGGCAGCTTTTGCAGTCTCAGAAAAATCGGTGGGAACCAATATTTTTTTAATATTCATTATTTTCTCCTAAATTCATCTGATACATTAAATTTAAGCATTCTAATCTAATTAAACAAAAGATATAACCAGCATGAATAATCAAAAATAAATCTTTTTTAAATTTTTAATTTACCTTTTCGCATTATTAAACGATAATTATGACAATTTAAAATGTGGAATATTTCAAGACAATTCATTAAATTGTTCTTAATTTGAAACGATAAAGACGGAAGGTAATATGAAAAAAATACTGATTGTCGATGATGATGATTTGATTCGCGATCTTCTGTTTGAAATTTTGGATGACCATGGCTACAAGGTGTTTGAAGCCGAAAATGGGAATCGGGCTCTTCAGCTATTAAATCAGGAAACTTTTGACTTAATCATCACCGATATTATTATGCCGGATAAAGAAGGTATTGAAACGATAATAGATATCAAAAAGAAGTTACCCAATGCCAAAATAATTGCCATGTCAGGTGGAGGGCAACTGGACGCCAACAGCTACTTGTCCATTGCCAAGAAACTTGGCGTTCAGCATACCGTGAGCAAACCTTTTGATCCCAACGAATTAATAAGGTTAGTTGAAGACCTTTTGAAATAGCTGTAACTTTTCCATAATGTTTTCCGTGAAACAAAATTTTTTCTTCATTTTTTTTAATATTTCACTTGATTTTTATTAACAAAATATTAAAATGTAAGAGGGCAATAGACTGGGTGTGGATAAATTGTGGGTAACTTACACTTTTCAACACCCCTGAACTGCTGGATCAAAACATAATCTCAACATCATCTTTCAGCAGTTCTTTAAGTTTTTATTTTTTAATATATTAGACTTAGCAATCTAATTTTTTCCCTGAATCAATTCAGGAGTTGAATTTTAAATTGTGATTATTGTTATTTAACCTAAATTGTGGATAACTATAAGGATAAAGGAAAAAATGGAGTCTGAATTAGCACAGAAAGTGAACCCTGCAGAAAACATCTGGCAACACATCCAACAAGTTCTTCGTGAGTACATCAACATTCGCAGTTACAATACCTGGTTTGCTCCAATTGAAGCCGTTGATCTGAATGATCAATATCTGGAGCTCAAAGTCCCGAACCGTTTTTTTTGTGAATGGATTGACAACCATTATGGCAAAGTTTTAAACAATGCCATTGTTCAGGTTCTGGGCGAACACCGCAAGGTTAAGTATCATATTAAAAACAATTCTCTGCCAGATTCTCCTTACGTGGCTACCGACATTCAGCCGGCAACGCCAAGTTTAAACAAAATTTCGTTTTCACATCCGGCTTCGGACTCTCCATTCTACACCCGCATTAATGAACGATACACCTTTGAAAATTTTGTGGTGGGAGATGGCAATAATTTTGCCTATGCCGCCGCCAGAGCCGTAGCTGATTCACCCGGTCGGACCAATTATAATCCTCTGATTGTTTACGGAGGTACTGGTCTGGGAAAAACACATTTAATTCAGGCCATTGGCAATTACGCATTAACCAAGTATCCAATGACCAAGGTTTTTTACACGTCCAGCGAAACCTTTACATCGCATTTTATTAATGCCATTCAGCAGAATCGCATTTCTGAGTTTTCCGCTTATTACCGTTCCTGTGATATTTTATTGCTCGATGATATTCATTTTTTCAGCAACAAAGGCAAAACGCAGGAAGAATTTTTCCATACTTTCAACGACCTGCATCAAAATGGGAAACAGATCGTATTAACCTCAGATCGTCCTATTAATGAATTAATGGACCTGGAAGAACGTCTCATTTCAAGATTCAAATGGGGCCTGATTGTTGACGTGCAACCCCCAGATTTCGAGACACGGCTGGCTATTTTGCGCAAAAAATGTGACGAGAGTGATTTAGACATCCCCGGTGATGTGCTAGAATATCTGGCAGCTAATCTGGTGGAAAATGTTCGGGAATTGGAAGGCGCCTTAACCAAAATAATGGCGCAGGTTACCTTTACGGCAGCCGAACCCACTTTGGAATTGGCAAGACAAATTGTAAATGAAATTGCACCACCGGACAAAAAAGTACTAACTATTGAATCTATTGTTGAATACACGGCCAAAGTATTCAACCTGTCCTCCGATCATTTGCGGGCTAAAACTCGTAAAAAAGATATTGTCCGTGCCCGACAGGTAGCCATGTACCTGGCAAAACAAATGACCAATCACTCGCTCATTACCATCGGATTGCATTTTGGGGGTCGGGATCATTCTACTGTGATTCACGCAATAAATACAATTGAAGAACTTCTAAAAAAAGATGCAAATTTAAGAAACCAGATTGAATCCATGAAAAAACATCTGGTTTACCAGAAATAACAGGCGTTTCCTTAACATTGAAACGCCTGTTTCTACTTTCTTAAACCTTTAAGCAATTCAATATTTTCCGCGTACTTCTCCATTCCTCCAGGAATTTCAAGAATTGCAGGTGTGTTTTCAAAGGGGTTGTAGTTCACTAAGTACTCAAAAGCGGTCAGCCCGATTTTGCCTTCACCAATGGCCGCATGCCGGTCTCTCCGACTTCCTCTCTCATGCAAAGAATCATTGAAATGCCAAACCTTTATCAAATCCAAATTCAAAATCTGATTAGCTATCTCTAATGTACTTTCCAGGCCATCCAGGCTTTCCAATTCATATCCAGCTGCAAAAATATGACAGGTGTCAACACAAAAAGCAATGCTTTCTTTTAGGTTTACCTTTTCTCTGATAGTCTGCAGCTGTTCAAAACGATATCCCAGATTATTACCCTGCCCTGCTGTAGTTTCCAACAAAATTTGTACTTTGGGATTATAGACATCGATGGCCAGATTCAGAGTTTCGGCAACTTTCTCAATACCCCATTCAAGAGACTGCCCGCCAAAACTGCCGGGATGAATAACCAGATAGTCAATGCCCAATAAATCACAACGTTTTAGTTCTTCAACAAAAGCTTCTCTCGAACGACTCAATTTTTCTTCATCTTCCGCACACAAATTAATCAAATAAGATGCATGCGCCACAATGGGTTGATCTTTGTAAGGACTTTGCTGCCTGAGTTCATGAAATTTTGCCAGATCTTCTTTACTGTAATGTACCGATTTCCACTGTCGTTGATTCTGAGTAAAAATCTGAAAAACTTCGCTGTCTACGGACTGTGCTCTTTCAAAACAGGCCCAGATGTTTTGAGCAATTGAAACATGACAGCCAATTTTCATCACATTTTCTCCGTAAAATTTAAGTCAACTTTAATTTTTACGATAATACTAACTGCTTACTTTAATCAAACTTACAAAAATTAGCAAGAGGATGCTATGGCAGATCAGAAGGATCTGACTTATTTTAATCAAACTGAAATAGACGAGCAGGTACAAATTGTTACAATTAATTCAACCTTAAAAAAACAATACCAAAAATTATTACATGAACATGACCATAAGTTGAGAACCATTGGAAATTTTGAACTCTTCCCTCTCAAAAATACCTCTTTACAAATTTCAGAAAATTCCTCTGCCATAAGTATCGATCTTGATGATCTTTATCTGTTTCATGACCGCAAAAACGAAAAATACGGTCTTTTACGGCTGACCGATAGTTCTGATTATAATCAAGTCGGGCTACCCTCCTCCACCTATTGGCGCCGTCTTTTTACCCAGGTTAATAAAATCTCGGAGGAAATTTTTGCCAGCCACAATGTGGAGCAGGTTGGCAATGCCATTGGCAAGGGTCTAAAACCTCTTTTAGGATTCGATGCTTTTCAGATTTACCGTGTTGACGAAGAGAAGAAATACCTGAAACCTATTTTCTCAAATCATTCCTATCAACATAATGAGATGGTCTCCAATTATGGTATTTCCGTCGATCATGGCATTGTTGGTAAAATCTTTCGAACAAGGAAAGCCATACTTTGTAATGATGTAAAAAATCATCCGGATGTTTATTATTTACCCGGCGAAAAAGTGATTGACGAATCCCTCATGGGTGCTCCGTTGACCGTACAAAATACCGTCATTGGCGTAATTGTATTTGTCAAAAAAGGCCTGAATCAATTCTCAGAAAACGACCTGAATGTGCTTGAACTGATTAGCCGTCAAACGGCCATCGCTCTGGAAAATGCCCGCTTATTGGCTTCAGAACGTAAAAGTCGGGAAATTGCCGAACGAGCCAATAAATTTAAAAGTGAATTTTTGGCCAACATGAGTCATGAAATTCGCACGCCAATGAATGCCGTCATCGGTTTAACTGAACTGTTATTAAACACCAAGCTAAACGAAGAACAACGTGATTTCTTAAAAACAATAAAAGAAAGCGCGTACGGCCTGCTTTCAATTATTAATGATATTCTTGATTTTTCGAAAATTGAAGCCGGAAAACTGGATTTGATCGATGAAGAATTCGATTTAAGGACTTTGATCGAAACCACTGTCGAAGGCTTTGCCCACAAAGCCGATGAAAAAGGCCTGGAATTAGCGGTTTTCATTGACCCCAATTTACCGTCCAATGTCATTGGTGATCCCGGCAGATTGCGTCAGATTTTAACTAACCTCGTAGGTAATGCCTTAAAATTTACCCATCAGGGCGAAGTTGTTGTAGAGTGCAAATTATTAAAAACTACATCCAAAGGCCTAAACATTCAATTTTCCGTTCGTGATACCGGTATTGGCATTCCGCAGGAAAAGCTTGATTTAGTATTCAATGAATTTACCCAGGCCGATGGTTCAACGACCAGAAGGTACGGTGGAACAGGCCTCGGATTATCTATTTCTAAAAAATTGACCCAAATGATGCACGGAAAAATTTGGGTTGAAAGCCAGCCTGATCATGGAAGTACCTTTCACTTTACTGTCGTACTTAAACCGGGCAAAAAACCGGTAGCCAGAAGATTAATCGAAATGGAAGAAATTCATAATCAGCGGATTTTAATCGTTGATGATAATCAGACCAACCGCTTTATTTTGGAACAAATTCTCCTCAACTGGAAATTCAGGCCGGAAAGCTGTGACAACGGGAAAACAGCAATTGAGTTATTGAAAAAAGCCAAACATAAAAAAGATCCCTATTCGGTCGTTCTATTGGACATGCAAATGCCGGAATGGGATGGAGAGATGACTGCAAAGGCCATCATGAACGATCCAGATTTAAAAGACACAAAAATTATCATTTTAACTTCACTTGGACACCGAGGAGATGCACATTATTTAAAAGAGTTAGGTTGTAAAGCCTATCTGGTAAAACCGGTTAAGCAATCGCATCTGTTCAATTCTATTGTTAATGTATTGCAACAGAATTTAGACCTTCTGCTCGACGGCGAAAGACAGCCGGAAACAGAAGATAAATTTATTACCTCCCATGTTATTGAAGAACAGATCCGCCAGGGAATTCGTATCTTACTGGCCGAGGATAACCTGATTAATCAAAAAGTAGCCCGTAAAATCATTGAAAAAAAGCACTACGCCCTGGATGTGGTTAGTAATGGAAAAGATGCATACAAAGCAGCCATAAGACAACATTATGATTTAATTCTGATGGATGTTCAGATGCCGGTTATGGATGGTTTCGAAGCCACCAAAAAAATCAGAGCCAAACTTCAGGATCGGTATCATATACCTATTATTGCCATGACAGCACATGCCATGAAAGGCGATCGTGAAAAATGTCTGGCAGCGGGCATGGACGATTACATTTCAAAACCGATCAAGCCCTCTGATTTGTACGCCATGATCGAGAAATGGACTAAAAAAAGGCAACAACCCGCCTGATTTTTTGCACCAATTCATATGGCAAACCAATTTTTTAAATCGATTATTAAACCACTGCTGTTAAAGCCCCTGATCTTCACCTTCCAGATTTATGATCAAAAGCGATCCTTAAAATTAGTTCAATGATTGCTATTTAAATTGTTTTTCAGCCACGTATTCAGCTAATTTTTGTAAGGTGTCGCCCTTGATGTTTTTAAAGGCGGGCATCATGAATTCACCATTGGTAACAAGTTCTTTTACTTTTGACACACTCATCTTTTCTTCTGCCAAATCAGGGTACAATAAGTTTTCAGACTGACCATTTTTACCATGGCAATGCGAACAGGCTTCATAATAAATGACTGCCGGATCATCGGTGACCGGCTGATAATTACTCGCCTTGGCACTCAACAGGAAATAACTACTAAAAACAATAATTAATATTAAAAACAGACTAAAGGGGATCCATCGCCTGAGATTGTCATTCATAATTTAATCTCCTTCCTAAATATTTTTTGCCACCACACGGTCGCTTTACTTCCTCTTTGAATTAACCAATCGCGATAAGCTACCGATGAATTGAAGTCGCCCGTTAATTTCTTTTTCAAAACAGCTGCTGAATCCGGCCGATACACATTGAAACGGCGTAAGGCCATCCTACCTAAACCATCCAGGGAGTCAGCTTCTTTGTAAAAAAGTGAACCAACTCCAAATTGGTAACCTGCCCTCTGGCTTAGGGCTAAAATTTGTTTATTAAATTGCCCAAAGGGGTAGCTCACGGAAACCACAGGTTTCTCAACAATTTCTTCCAGAGTCTGTTTACTTTGGTGTAATTCATTAAAACATTCTGTTACCGACAACCCGGTTAATGCACGGTGCCAAATGCCATGAGAACCAATTTCAAATCCCTTCACGGCCAGTTCCTTCAAGTCCTGTTCATCAAGGTGCCAATATTTTTTATTGCCGAATTGAACATCCCAATCGTTGGTTTTTCCAATGTAGGCTGTAGGCATGTAGACAACACCCGTAAAGTCATATTCCTTCATTATGGGTAAGGCATACTCTTTTACTGATTTGTAGCCATCATCAAAGGTAAGCATCAGCAATTTCTGATCAGAAGGAGGTGTGTTGTTCAACAAATCGTAAAAAGTAATCGTTTTAAAGCCGAGATCTCTAATTAATTTCAAGTCATTCCTAAAATCATCCGGATGGCGGGCAGTAAGCCCGATATCTGCCTGAGCACTGATTTTGTGGTAATTTAGAATAGCAAGGTTTTTAAGCTGCATTTCGGTTTCAAATATTTAGCTCTAAAAGTTCAAAAATATTGTAAAAATCCTGATTGTAATAGTCTGCTACCAAACGATTGGTTATCTTCCCCTTGTAAATACCGATGGCCGGCACTAATCCAGGTTCCTCCAACAACGCATCTTTCAATTCCTTTAAAGCCAGAATTTTTACATAGGGCAACAATTTTTTGGTCAGCACACGACTGGCGGTTTGCGGTACCAGAGCTCCTATATTGGGCACGCAATAATGTACAATACCGTCAACCACAAAGGTTGGCTGGTCGTGATTGGTTAGATGTGATGTTTCTACCACATTTGCTTCGGCCACAGAAATATCGAGCAGCACGCTGCCTTTTTCCATCAGTTGAATCATATCACGGGTAATTTTGATATCAAATTCGCGTTTTAACGAATGGATGGCTACGATAAGGACATCGGTTTGGGGCAGCAAATCTTTTAATAGTTCATCAGAGTAAGCTTGAATATGAACCTGGGGCACTTCACGATGTACCTCATCAATTTTTTCAGGCTTGAGAGTTAAAAGATTAACTTTAACTCCAAGGGTTTGGGCCATGCTGGCAACGGTACGACCGACGGTTCCGGCCCCGACAATAGTCATCACTGAGGGTTTGGAAAAATCGGTACCGGTTAACAGCTTGCCCTTGCCTCCTTCGGGTGAAGTAAGCAGCATGGCTGATAAAAAGACAGCCATTTTCCCGGCAATTTCACTCATTCCAATGAGCAGAGGGTATTTTCCTTCTTCATCCTGTAATAGTTCGGCGCTGATAAAAGTACTTTTGGTGTTAATTAAAGCGGCTAAACGATCAGCCTGATGAACCAGATTCATGAATGAAAGCAGGATGTGTTGTTCCGTCAGCAATTCAAACTGCACCGGATGTGGTGGTTGTACCTGGATGATGAGTTGAGCTTTGCTGAAAATTTTTTCCATGGTTGGCAAAATAACTGCTCCTGCCCGCTCATATTGCAGGTCATCAAAACCACAACTTTCACCGGCACCGTTTTCTACATAAACAGTTAAGCCATTGCGTGTTAAAACACCAACGCCTTCAGGTGTAATCATCACCCTACTTTCGTATGGTTTTAATTCCTTAACGATTCCAATATTAAGCATGTCCCACCATCTGAATTATATTCAACTTATCAAGATTAAATAATTTTCCGGCAACTTCAAAAATTTTTTTCTGAGACAATTCGTTAATTTTTCCCAGAGATTCTTCCAGCGGGACTTGCCGGCCAAAATAAATTTCATTTTTGGCTAAACGGCTCATCCGATGGGCAGTATTTTCAAGTCCCAGCAAGAGTTGCCCTTTTAATTGTTCCTTCAATCGTTTCATGGCAGACAAGCTGATTTCCGCTTCGGTAACTTTTAATATTTCTTTAATCAGAAGCTGAATGGCTTTTTTCCGCTTTTGCGGGTCTGTACCAATGTAAAAACTGAAAATGCCTGTATCTCTAAAAAAATCGGTGGTTGAGTAAACCATGTAGGCCAAACCGTATTTTTCACGAATGGTCTGAAAAGCCCGGGAACTCATGCCGCCCCCCAAATAGGCGTTTAAAGCAATCAGTGCAAATCGGTCGTCATCGGCGTAAGGCAAACCTTCCAGGCCGGCTACAATGTGCGCCTGATTAAAAGGTTCTTCAATTTCCAGATCAATTTTTTGAGCTGTCACTGGTTTTTGAGATTCAGGGCGTTTTCCTGAATTTTCAAAATGAAAATGCTTTTCAACCAGTTTAACCAGTTTCTGGTGATCTACACGACCAGCCGCACTGATGATCATATTTTGCGGCACGTAATAGGTCTTCCAGAAATTTCTCACCAAGTCTACTGAAAATTTAGAAACGGTATTCGTTTTACCCAAAATAGGAAAACCCAATGGATGGTCCGGGAATAAATGTTCCTGGAATAGATCAAACAAATATTCTTCGGGAGTGTCCTTAACCGCATTAATTTCTTCCAGCACGACCTGTTTTTCTTTTTCCACATCAGATTCCAAAAGCAATGGATTGCAAATCAGGTCGGCCAAAACATCAACACACACCGGTAAGTGTTCGGCTAAGGAAAAGGTGTAATAGTGGGTAAGTTCTTTACTGGTGTAAGCATTCAAATTTCCGCCAAGTTCTTCCAGTGCCCGGGCAATTTGCAGGCCGGAACGTTTTTTAGTACTCTTAAAAACCATGTGTTCCAGAAAATGAGCGATACCATTGTTCCGTTTATTTTCGTACCGGGAACCAATCTGAATCCAGACACCAAAAGAAATGGACCGAACCGTGGGTAAGTTTTCACTTATCACGGTCAGTCCATTATTTAAGATAGTCTTTTCAACTGGTTGATCCATAGGCAGGATCATTAACTTCTCTTGTAAGTGGGACGCGTCGATTTCAACTTGCGGCGTAAAAAGGCTTTACGGCTGAGAGCGATTTTACCGTTGGGTTCAATTTTGGTGATTACTACATCAATTTCATCACCTTCTTTCACCACATCAGTCACCTTATTGGTTCGCTGCACATCTAATTCAGAAATATGAACCATGCCTTCACGGCCCGGTAAAAATTCCACAAAACAGCCGAAATCTTTCACCCGCTTGACAATCCCGCGATAGGCTTTGCCGATCACAGGTTCTTCGGTCATGGATTCAATCGTTCGCTGTGCTTTGTAAGCAGCCTCCATGTCCGGTGAGGCAATCAGTACTTTACCGTTCTCATCAATATTGATATCGATTTCTGAACCGGCATCTTCGATGATACTGCGAATGGTTTTACCGCCAGGTCCGATAATCAGACCGATTTTATCCACGGGGATCTGAATTTCGATAATCTTCGGAGCCCATGGACTGATTTCATCTCGCGGCTTGTCGATTGCTTCGTTCATCTTTTCCATGATGTACAGCCGGCCCTCGCGTGCCTGTTCCAACGCGCTGGCCATAATCTCCTGTGAAATGCCGCTAATTTTGATGTCCATCTGTACAGCGGTAATTCCTTTGGCCGTACCTGCAACCTTAAAATCCATGTCACCCAGATGGTCTTCGTCACCTAAGATGTCAGACAGAATGGCAATTTGGTCGCCTTCTTTGATTAAGCCCATAGCAATGCCCGCCACAGAACTCTTAACCGGCACACCAGCAGCCATTAAAGCCATGGAACCAGCACAGACCGTTGCCATCGAAGAAGATCCATTAGATTCCAATATTTCCGAAACTACACGAATTGTGTAAGGAAATTCTTCAGCAGCAGGAATGACCGGTTTTAGAGCACGTTCAGCCAAATTGCCGTGTCCAATTTCGCGACGACTGACACCACGAATGGGTTTGGCTTCGCCGGTGCTGAACGGCGGGAAATTATAGTGTAACAAATAACGTTTGCTGGACTCGCCTTCCAATGCTTCCACAATCTGTTCATCTGATTTTGTGCCAAGTGTAACGGTTCCCAAAGCCTGGGTTTGTCCACGGGTGAACAGTGCAGAGCCATGAACACGCGGCAATAAATCAACTTCACAGGTAATTGGACGAATCTCAGAATACCCACGTCCATCCAGCCGACGCTGCTCATTAAGCACCATTTCACGCATTAACTGCTTTTCAAGGTCATGTAGAATGGTTTTAATAAAACCTTCACTTTCAGGGAAGTCTTCCTGCAACTGGGTGTTTACATCTTCCTGGATTTCTTTTAAGGCAGCGCGTCGCTCTGTCTTTTCAGCGATTCTGATGGCCTGCTTAATGCGTTCACTTGCCAGTTCAGTCACACGCGCTTCCAGGCCTTCCGGTACTTCCGGTTCAGGAACTTCACGCTTGGTGATGTTCAATTCAGCAGCGATTTGCTTCTGCAGATCAATAATTTGTTTAATCGCATCATGAGCTACGGAAATAGCCTGCAGAATTTGCTGTTCCGGTACTTCCCGGGCTTCCCCTTCTACCATCATAATAGAATCTTCCGAACCGGCAACCACTAATTCCAGTTCTGCTTCTTCCATCTGATCGATAGTAGGATTAATAACAAAATCTTCACCCAATTTGCAAACTCGTACAGTAGCAATGGGTCCTTCGAAGGGAATATCCGAAAAAGTCAGCGCTGCCGAAGCGCCCACGCCGGCCAGCACATCCGGTTCATTTTCACGATCCATGGAAAGCACAGAAGCGATCACCTGGGTTTCGTAAAAAAAGTTGTCCGGAAATAGCGGTCGGATCGGACGGTCAATCAGCCGGGCTGAAAGGATCTCCTTCTCACTGGGACGACCTTCCCGTTTAATAAAGCCACCCGGAATTTTACCGGCGGCAAACATCTTTTCCCGGTATTCTACCGTCAGGGGCATAAAATCCCTTTGATCAGTCATTTCATCATTGGCTACAACGGTTACCAGAACCATGGTATCGCCATAGCGAACCAAAGCGGAACCATGAGCCTGCTTGGCCAACCTACCCGTTTCAATGCTCAGAGTACGGCCATTCAGTTCAATTGATTTCTTAATGTACATTCGTTCCTCCAGGAAACAGCTGTATTAGCGTCTGATTCCTAATTCTTTGATTACCTTACGGTAACGGTTAATGTCTTTTTTGATCAGGTAATTTAACAAGCGACGACGCTGACCAACTAATTTTAACAGACCACGACGTGAATGATGATCTTTTTTGTGTACACGCAGGTGATCAGTTAAATAGTTGATCCGTGCGGTCAACAGTGCGATTTGTACTTCGGTTTTACCTGTGTCCTGAGCAGATTCTCCAAATTTGGAAATAATGCCCATTTTGTCATCTTTGGTTAAAGCCATCGAAAACCTCCATTATATTTTCAGACTTTGTTCTCTGTCTTTGGTTAATTGTTCTTTTAACTCTTCTAAATTTTTAAATTTTTTTTCATCTCTTAAGCGTTTTTTTACGTACACGGTAACTCGCTTTCCGTAAATGTCCCTGTCAAAATCAAAAATATTAACCTCTACCGTACGCTGCGTGGAATGGTTAACCGTTGGACGAAACCCGATATTCAACATGCCACGATAGAATTCTCCATCCACTTTTACATCAACAGCGTAAACGCCATCTTTAGGTAAAAGTTTTGCAGAATCACTAATATAAAGATTTGCAGTGGGAAATTCTAATTTTTTACCAA
>CAYNLJ010000004.1:0-265 GCA_964398005.1 uncultured Caldithrix sp.
ATTTGGAACAAAATAAAGGAGTGTCAAACGTTTAATAATAAAAAGAAAATATCAAAAAAATCTTATACGCGAGTCCTTGATGCATCTTTAAGACAATGGTAACTGTGATGCGGGAATTCAAGTTGAGAATCTGCATATCTGAATCAGGCAAGACCCTTCAACGCTTACACCCATATACCCTCAACTCTTGGTTCTCTCCCTCTTGGAAAAGGTCGCTCCCCGCCTTAAATTAAAATTGTTCCAAATCTTATACCCAGGAAAATTG
>CAYNLJ010000004.1:275-22688 GCA_964398005.1 uncultured Caldithrix sp.
CTTTTTTCATTCAAAACTCAAAATTCAAAATTCAAAATTTTACTAAGCTTGTTCCTTGAACTCCCAGACTGTGCCCTGAGGCGTGTCTTTTAATTCTATGTTTATTTGCTGTAGACGATTGCGAATTTCATCCGCCAGGGCAAAGTTCTTCTCCTTGCGTAAAGCGGCTCTAATATCGATTAAAATTTGGACAACAGCATCAATATCGCCTTTGCCATGCGCTTCAAATACCGAGTAGTCTCCGGGCAAAAGTCCCAGCACATCACCGGCAGTTTCTTCAATAACTTTTACCGCATTTCGATGGGTCTCTTCTTTTACCTGTTGCCCGTGGTCCAGCCAGGCATTGACCTCTTTTAAAAAGTCAAACAACACGGCCAAAGCCCTGGGCGTATTAAAATCATCATTCATCGCTTCAATAAAGTTCTGCCGGTAATCCTGAATTTTTTTCTCAAATTCTTCATCGCGGCCCTGACCATTGATTTTAGCTTTGAGCAGGCGGGCAAAGGTTTGATGAAAACGGCCTAAGCCTTTCTGGGCCGATTCCAGCGCCTGGTCACTGAAATCAAGCGGAGAACGGTAGTGGCTGCTTAGCACAAAAAAGCGGATGGCCAGCGGACTGTATTTTTTTACCGCGTCCTTGATGGTAATGAAATTTCCCAGCGATTTGCCCATTTTTTGGCCGTTAACCGTAACCATGTTATTGTGCAACCAGTATTTGGCAAAAGGTTTGTCAAAGGCCGCTTCACTCTGGGCGATTTCACACTCGTGATGCGGGAACACATTTTCCAAACCACCACCGTGAATGTCAAACGGCTGACCCAGATATTTGGTGGACATGACCGAACACTCGGCATGCCAGCCGGGGTAGCCTTTGCCCCAGGGACTATTCCACTGCATGATATGGCCCGGTTCAGCCCGTTTCCAAACGGCAAAATCAGCCGGATGTTTTTTCTCGGGATTTTGTTCGATGCGCACCGCGGCTAACAGTTCTTCCAGTTTACGGCCGGAAAGCTTACCGTAGTCTTTAAATTTCTGCACGTCAAAATAAACCGTGCCGTTGACTTCATAGGCGTAACCTTTTTCCAACAAGCGTTGAGCCAGTTCAATTTGTTCGGGAATGTGGCCGCTGGCCCGCGGAGAAATATCGGGGCGAACCACATTAAGCAGATCCATGTCCTCAAAGTAGCTGCGGGTGTAACGTTCGGCAATTTCCATGGGCTCCAATTGTTCAAGACGCGCCTGACGGGCAATTTTGTCTTCGCCCTCATCGGCGTCAGAAACCAGATGGCCGACATCGGTAATATTTTGCACATAGCGTACCCGATAGCCCAAAAATCGAAAATAGCGGACAATGACATCGAAACTGATGTAACTTTTGGCGTGCCCCAGATGAGCATGACCGTAAACGGTCGGTCCGCAGACGTAAATGCCCACAAAACCGGGGGTAATGGGTTCAAACTTTTCTTTTTTCCGCGTTAATGTATTATAAAGGTGCAATTCTTTCATTTTGTCGATTCCTCTTAAATGGATGGCAGCTTAGGCTTTTTGATGGCTTCTTCGACAATCATCTCGACCAGCGCATTGTAGTTAATGCCAGCATGCGCACAGGCCATGGGTAACAAACTGGTGTCCGTTAAACCGGGCAGGGTATTAACTTCCAGAATGTACGGTTCATTGTTCGGCGAAAGTCGCAGATCGACCCTGGAATAGCCCTGGCAACCCAGTACATTGTGCGCCTTCAGAGAAATTTTTTGAACAAGTCGGGTGGTTTCTTCATCTAATTCTGCAGGTACATGGTAGTTACTCATGCCTTTGGTGTACTTGCATTCGTAATCGTAAATGCCGTGTTTTGGGGTGATTTCCACCACCGGGAAGACACGGTTGCCAATAATCCCCACCGTAATTTCCCGCCCGGGAATAAATTCTTCGATGATCACTTTGGGGCTTAATTTAAAAGCATTGTCAATCGCTTCTTCCAGTTCCTGGTGATTGTGAACGATTTTCAGCCCGATGGTGGAACCCTGATCATTGGGTTTGACCACCTGCGGAAAGTCAATCTTTTTTAACTTTTTACGTGAGGCATCCGGCCTCTCCAGGATAATGGCTTTGGGCGTTGGCAATTTGGCGTTTTTGAAATAGTTTTTACTGATGTCTTTTTCCATGGCTAACAAGGAAGCCACCCGGCCGGAACCGGTGTAGGGAATTTCGGCAGCATCCAGCATACCCTGGACCACGCCGTTTTCACCCTTTCCGCCATGCAGGGCATTAAAAACCAGATCCGGTTTCAGGCGTTTGACAATCAGTAAATTTTTCAGGTACATACTACCGCGATGCAGAGGAAGCAGATCCACATCCGGGTATTGAATGCCAATCCAGTGCCGATCGGTCTTGTTCAGATTGGTTTGTTCTTCCTTTGTCGCTACCGGGTCAATTTTAATGACCTGATGTCCGTTCTCTTCCAATGCTTTGGCAACTTTGTCGCCGGTTACCAGAGAAACATCGCGTTCTGTCGAGTCGCCACCCATTAAGACAATAATTTTCATAATTCCAGTGCCTGTTTTATGAATTGTTCTACCTTTTGTTTACCAATCACCGAAAGTACAATGGTTAAATCCGGTCCGTGGGTTTCACCTGTAATCGCGGCCCTGATGGGCATCCACAGATCCTTACCTTTTTGGCCGGTTTGTTTTTGAACCTGTTTAATGACCGCACCGAACGATTCGACCGAAAGTTCGCTAATTTCAGATAACGCCGCAAGCAAATTTTTCAGAATTTCTTTGCTTTCCGGTTTTCTTAACCAATCCTTTGCTTCATCATCAAAATTTAATTGTTCCTTAAAAAACACCGCTGTTTTTTCGGCCAATTGATCGAAGCGGTTTAAGCCCTGACGAACGGCCTTTAAAATCAACTGATTTTTTTGTTCATCGCCGGTGTCCAGTCCGAGTTTTTTTAACCATTCCTGACCAAGTCGGAGATATTCCTGTTCCTTAATATTTCGAATGTAGTGACCGTTCATCCACTCCAATTTTTTTAAATCAAAAACAGCTCCCGCTTTGTTCACACGTTCCAGCGAAAAATATTCAACCAGTTCGGATAAACTGAAAATTTCCTGATCATCCCCTTTGTTCCAGCCCAGAAGCGCCACAAAGTTGACCAGTGCCTGTGGTAAAAATCCTTTGGCCCGGTAGTCTTCCACGGCAACGTCTCCCTGTCGTTTGCTCAATTTGGTACGATCGGGATTTAAAAGCAGCGGAAGATGAGCAAATTGAGGCAATTCCCAGCCAAAGGCCTGGTACAATAAAATGTGTTTGGGAGTACTGGGCAACCATTCTTCACCACGAATTACATGGCTGATTTTCATCAAATGGTCGTCCACCACATTGGCCAAATGGTAGGTAGGGTAGCCATCGCTTTTAATCAGGATCTGGTCATCAATCACATTGTTCTCAAAACTCACTTTGCCACGGATTAAATCCTCCACAATGGTGTTTCCATGGTGGGGAACTTTTAACCGAATGACGTGTGTCTCGCTTTTCATGCGTTCCAATGCCTGTTCCTTAGGAATGTTCCGGCAGTGCCCGTCGTACATGATGGGCAGATTCTTTTTAGCCTGCTCCTCGCGCATGGCAGTAAGTCTTTCCTCGCTGCAAAAGCAGGGGTAAGCGGCATCGTTTTCCAGTAGCATTTGCACATGCTGATGGTAAATTTCCAGACGTTCAGACTGAAAATAGGGACCGTACGGTCCTTCTTTTTCCGGTCCTTCATCATATTCCAGACCGGCCCACTGCAATGTTTCCAGCAAATTTTCTACAGCACCGGGCACATAACGTGTGCGGTCGGTATCTTCTATTCTTAAAACAAATTTTCCATGATGATGTCTGGCAAATAAGTAGTTGTACAGTGCCGTTCTTAAACTCCCAACATGAACATAACCGGTTGGGCTGGGAGCAAAGCGCACGCGAACTTCAGCCATCGATTTTCCCTTCGCTTGATGGTACCTGTTTTCTTTTCCTGATAATTCTGTAAAGGACGAAGAAGATAATCAATAAAGCACTCAGGATCAAAACAATTTTATTGTACTGTTGTAACCAGTAAGTGATTTTTCCCCAGTTGGCTCCTAAAAGGTAACCCCCGTAAATAAGCAGGCCATTCCAGACGGCCGCACTTAAAAGAGAAAGAAGCAAAACAAAAATCCAGCGCATGGCAAAAAAGCCGGCAAACAGCGAAACAACGCTGCGCGTACCACTTAAAAATCGATTTGCTGCAATTACCCAGTAACCGTAATCAGCGAACCATCTGCGGACTTTATCTGATTTTTCAACACTGAAGAATTTTTGAACCATTTTGGATTTTAAGACCCGGGTTCCAATGAAAAGTCCGATCAGGTACATGGTGAAAAAACCAATAACACTGCCGATGGTGGTTGAAATGTAGACCCCCCAAAAATTCAGCTTTCCGGTGGAAACCAGGTAGGCTCCAATGACGGTTACGGTATCACCGGGAATCGGAGGAAAAACATTTTCAACAAAGGCGCTGACAAATAAGAGCAAATAAGCCAGCCAGGGATTTAATTGATTAAAGAAATCGCTGATGGATTCTAACATGCTAAATTTCTTCGCTTTTTTGAATCATGGCAATGACCTGAATCCTTTTGATTCCGGCCAGATTTTCCGTCAGGTAGTTTTTGACGGAAAAATTTTGAGGGCTGATGAACAACAGGTCGGCGATTTGAGTCGCAACATCTTTCAGAACACCC
Organism: uncultured Caldithrix sp.; assembly: GCA_964398005.1. Lineage (GTDB taxonomy): Bacteria > Calditrichota > Calditrichia > Calditrichales > Calditrichaceae > Caldithrix. The sequence continues at coordinate 5,032 of CAYNLJ010000004.1, forward strand.
GGTTTCAAATCCAGATCGCCTTCAAAAGTACAATCGATATTAACGATGGAATAGTTATGGTAATAGAGTTTCAGTTCGATCTGTTTGAGTTTGTCAACCGGTGAAAGGATGCTGAACTCGGGACGTAAATCATTGAGTCCGGCGGCCCCTAATAAAGCATCGACCACGGCACCGCTTAAAGCAGCAAACGTGGTCGATGTTAAATCTCCGCTATTCTGGTTAACGTAGGCCAGACCAATTCCAGCTCTCAAAACAAACCCGTTCTCCTAAAGGATTAACATGGCATCGCCATAGCTGTAAAAACGATATTTTTCTTTAACAGCTTCTTCGTAAGCTTTAAGAATAAAGTCTTTACCGGCGAAAGCGGCCACCAGCAATACCAGAGTAGAAGCCGGTAAGTGAAAATTGGTGACGACTGCATCCACAATTTTAAACTGGTAAGGCGGATAGATAAATTTATCGGTCCAACCGGAACTGGCTTTTACCAGGTTGTCGGCATTGGCCACGGTTTCCAGAGTACGAACCGTAGTTGTACCCACTGCAATCACGCGTCCGCCGTTCAGTTTAACCTCATTGATGTCGTGTGCCGCTTCTTCGGGTACTTCGTAATATTCGGAGTCCATATTGTGGCGTGTAACATCTTCTACCTTAATTGGACGAAAAGTGCCCAATCCTACGTGCAACACAATGGGCACAATTTTAACCCCTTTGGCTCTGATTTGATCTAACAGTTCTTCTGTAAAGTGTAAACCGGCGGTTGGAGCGGCAACGGCGCCGATTTTTTTAGCGTACACGGTTTGATAGTATTCTTTATCGATCTCTTCGGCTTCCCGCTTAATGTAAGGGGGCAGGGGAGAACTACCAACACGGCCTAAAACTTCAAAGAAATCGCTGCCATTGTAATCAAAACGAACCACCCGGCCACCTGAGGTCGTATTGTCAATGACATCACAACCAAAGTCATTGGTAATTTGAATGCGATTGCCAACCCGTACTTTTCGTGCAGGTTTTACCAACACTTCCCACATGGTGTCTTCCAACTGGCGCAGCAGCAATAATTCAACGTGCGCGTCGGTTTTGTCTTTAATTCCAATGACACGTGCGGGAAAGACTTTGGTCTCATTAATCACCAGGGCATCGCCCTCCTGCAGATAATCAAGCAAGTCCTTAAAAATACGATGTTCCCATGACTGTTCCTTGCGATTCAGTACCATCAAACGAGATTCATCCCGTTTTTTTAAAGGATACTGAGCTATTAACTCCTGAGGAACCTCGTATTTAATCTCCGATAGCTTCATCTTTCAACCACTCCTTTCCTGCTTTAAAAAAGCGAGGTTTGTTGATCCTTTTTATTATTTTTTATTTTAAAATGTTCATAAGCCAATTGGGTGGCTACCCGCCCCCGTGGCGTTCTGTTTAAGAAGCCCTGTTGAATTAAAAAGGGTTCGTACACTTCTTCAATGGTGTCGCTTTCTTCTCCCACGGCTACGGCGATGGTATTTAAGCCAACCGGTCCACCGTTGTACTTTTCGATGATGGTCAGTAAAATACGTTTGTCCATTTCATCCAGACCCAGTTCATCTACCTCAAGGCGTTCCAGCGCCATTTTGGCTACCTGTTTTGTGATTCGGTTGTCCGCCATCACCTGGGCAAAGTCCCGGGTGCGTCGCAGCAAACGATTGGCAATTCGAGGCGTTCCCCGCGACCGTCTGGCGATTTCCATCGCACCTTCATCGTCAATTTCAACGTTTAGAATTTTTGCAGACCGTTTAATGATCAGGTACAGGTCTTCGGCAGTGTAGTAGTCCAAGCGCAGAACAACTCCAAAACGGGCGCGCATGGGCGAGGTAAGTAAACCTGCCCGGGTGGTGGCTCCGATCAGGGTAAAGGGAGCTAAGTTTAGTTGAACTGATCGGGCGTTTGGGCCTTTGTCGATTAAAATGGTGATGTTGAAATCTTCCATGGCCGAATAAAGGTATTCTTCCACCACATTGTTCACGCGATGGATTTCGTCGATGAACAGAACGTCTTTTTCCTTTAGATTGGTTAACAGTCCTGCCAGGTCACCGGCGCGTTCCAAAACCGGTCCGGATGTCGTTTTAATATCTACATTCAGTTCTTTACTGACGATCATGGCCAGAGTTGTTTTACCTAATCCCGGCGGCCCGTAAAGAAGCACATGATCCAGTGCTTCACCGCGTTGCCTGGCCGCTTCAATGAAGATGGCCAAATTGTCCTTTACCTTTTGCTGTCCCACAAACTCAGCCAGACTCTGAGGACGCAAACTGTTTTCGATTTCCAGATCTTCTTCTAATAATCCCGGACGGATAAATTTACTCATCGCTATTAAATTACCTGCAATGCGCGTTTAATGATTTCTTCTGCTTTCTCGCTGAAATGGATTTTTTGCACCTTTGATACTGCTTTTGCTGCCTGACCACGTGCGTAACCCAGGGAAACCAGAGCCAGAATAGCTTCTTTTTCCGCATCACTTTTTGGCTCGGCTACTACGGTTCCTTTGTCGTCCAGCTCAATGTGCTCAGGTAAGGCGATTTTATCTTTCAGCTCAACAATTAATCGTTGCGCCGTTTTTTTGCCAATGCCTGATATTGAAGACAAGGCTTTTACATCTTGTGTGTGAATAGCCTTCTGGATTTGTTCCACGGTCAGTCCGGACAACAGAGTCAATGCCAGTTTTGGACCGACCCCGGAAATGCTCAGCAGGCCGAGGAATAAATCACGTTCCTCTTCTTCTGCAAAACCGAATAATTGGATTCCATTTTCACGGACATGAAGATAGGTTTTAAGAGTTGCCTGGGAACCTGGAGCGGGCAATTTTTGGGCGGTGTTTAAACTGACTTTAATATTGTAACCAAGACCATTGGTTTCCAGTACAATTTCCGTCGATTTATTGCTTATTATTTTTCCGCTAATGTATTCAATCATTCTTTTAATTTTATTTTAATTTCATTCTATGCCAGTAACAAAGGGCCGCAGCCAGGGCATCAGATGCGTCAATTGGTTCGATTTCCTGTTTTAATTTCAACAAATGTTTAACCATAAATTGAACCTGGCTCTTGCTGGCCGCGCCATTGCCCACCACAGACATCTTGATTTCTTTAGGAGCGTATTCGTAAACCGAGAGCCCTAACGCTTCGGCCGCTACCATGACTGCCCCCCTGACGTGTCCCATGGAAATGGCGGTCTTCACGTTTTTGGCATAAAAAACGCTTTCCATAGCCATTATATCGGGCTTTGTTTCCTTAATTAAGGCGCTTATTTCTGAATAAATTTTAAAGACACGCTTTGACAAACTTTTGCTGGCCGATGTCCGTACATGCCCATAGGTTAAAAGTTGTGGCTGACCATGATCATTTATTTCAATAATTCCGAAGCCGGTAATCTGTAGGCCCGGATCGATACCTAAAATTTTAATGGCCATTATTCATTCGAAACCAGACGCTCCATTTCGGCGTCTTCCATTTCAAAATTGGCGTAGACATTCTGCACATCATCATGATCATCAAGGGCTTCAAGCAACTTCAGCATTTGCTCTGCCGTTTTGCCTTCCACTTTAATAGTGTTTTGTGGAATCATGGTCAATTCAGCACTTTCCATCACAATGCTTTTCTCTTCAAAAGCGTTGCGTACCTTGTGAAAATCTTCAAAGCTGGTGTAAATTTCGTAAAAGTCATCGGCCAACTGCATATCTTCGGCGCCACATTCCAGGGCGATTTCCAAAAGGTCTTCTTCAGGATATTGATCAGCCGGTACACGTATTAAGCCTTTGCGTTCAAAAATCCAGGATACGCTACCATTTTCGCCCAGGTTACCACCGTATTTACTGAACAAATGACGCATTTCAGCAACCGTACGGTTCTTGTTGTCGGTAACGGCTTCCACAAAGACAGCCACGCCGCCCGGTCCGTATCCTTCGTAGGTAACATCTTCGTACACTACGCCCGGTAATTCACCGGTTCCCTTCTTGATAGCGTTCTCGATGTTTTTGGCAGGCATGTTAGCCGCTTTAGCTTGAGAAATGGCTACACGTAATCTGGGGTTAGCTTCCGGATCGCCTCCACCCAGGCGGGCAGCAACTGTAAGCTCTTTAATAAGTTTAGTAAAAATACGCCCGCGTTGGGCATCGACCTTTGCTTTTTTATGTTTTATTGAATGCCATTTAGAATGACCAGACATAATACCTCCTTTGTTCAAAGATGGTAAATTTAATAAATTTGGAAGGCCTTTTCAAAAGAATTTAAGTTTTTGAATTTTGTCAAGTTAGCTAAACCGCTTTTTTCTTATTTATTTTGCCCGAATCAGTCAATTTAATTACAGGAAAAACAAGACTTACGCTGTTTTTTTAATCTTACTTTCTTTGAAAAAGCCAATGATTGTCCATTGCTAAATTTTGTTCCAGCAGCTGAGGCCTGTTCATTTTATTAAAGTTTGAAGTTAGAAAGTAGAAGTTTGAAGGGTGAAGGATAAAGTTTGAAATAAACTGGAAATTGGGAACTGGGAATTAGTGAATAACATTAAAAGCCATTCAAAATTCATCACTCAAAATTCAAAATTCTTTAAATGATCGGTGTATTTCGATGGTCGCCAATTTTGGTTGTAGCTGTGCTATCTTTGGGAAAAAGAATCTTCCTTACATAAATCGTTTTGCCTGAATTAAATTTTTTGAAAAAAAATAAAAAAATTTTAAAAAAAAATTTAAAAAGAAAAATGAACCACCGACAGAAGCAATAGAGGTCAATAAAAAACGGAAAAAAATTTCCGGGACGAAGGTCAAATTTAAACCAAGGAGGTTTCATTATGGGAGCAGATTTAACCCGCATTGCCACTAACATACCGGCATTGCAGAACACCAACATCCTCGCCAAAATTAGCGATAATATCGCTAATCATCAGCTGCGTTTAGCCACTGGTAAGCGCATTAATTCTCCTGCCGAGGATCCCGCCGGTTACATGTTAGCCCGCGGCCTGGAAGCCCGCAAACGTGGTTTACAGGTAGCTCTCGACAACGTGTCTAATGCCCAGAACATTCTCGACGTGGCAGAAGGCGCCTATTCCAACGTGATGGATATCCTTCAAACTTTGAAGGAAAAAGCCACCCAGGCAGCTGACGGTAGCTTGAACAGCACACAACGCAGCGCCATCGACGGTCAGGCTGATGCTTTGATCAGCGAAATCGAGGACATCGTTAACAACACTACGTTTAATGGTAATGCTCTGATTGATGGTTCGTTTGATGTAGCGTTTCAGACTGGTGAAACAGGCGATGAACAGTTGTCCGTTTCACTGAGTGCTGCAGATAGCGCTTCTCTGGGTATTAATTCCATCGATCTGAGTACTGCAAACGGTGCAAGTACAGCCATTGGTACCATTTCGACCGCTATCGATAACTTATCTCAAAACATGCGTGCTCTGGGCGAATTTAAAGTCCGTCTGCAATCAAAACAGGCTAACCTGACCAATTCCATCACAAACACTGAGGCGGTAAGAAGCACCATCGAGGATGCTGACTTCGCCAAAGAACAGATGGAAGTGATGAAATTGCAGATCTTGCAGCAAACATCACTGTCTTCTTTGACTCAGGCCAATGCGGCACCGCAAATCGTACTGTCTCTGTTTCGTTAATAGAGGAGTGAGTAGATTCAGCGACCAGGTGGAGAGCCATGCTCTCCACCTTTTAAACATTTAACAAGGAGATGGAAAAATGATCAACTACAAACCGAAAATGAAGCGACCAGTGCAAAATCCATATCTGATGCAAAAAATCATGTCGGCCAGCAAAGAAGAATTAATCAGTTATATTTATGATGCTGCCATTACCGCTTGTGCGCAAAAAGACAGTGTAAAAGCCAGAACGGCCATTAATGCCCTAATTCAATCCTTAAATTTTGATTACGAAGAAACTGCTAATACTTTTGTCAATGTTTACCGATACTTATTAAATCTGATCAATCAAAAAAAGTTTGATGAAGCTCGGGCCATGTTTACCGATATTAAAAGAACATGGACCCAGGCGTTTAAATTAGTGTAAAACCTAAAGTGCCGGAGGTTAAAATGGACCTTTATTCCATTGGCAACTCGACCAATTCGATCCAGTATTTAGTGGATCAGTACATGGTTTTGGAATCGAGGCCCAGGGATGAGTTAATCCAGCAAAAGGATGAGTTAAGTAATAAGAAATCTGTTTTTAGTGAGCTGGATTCGAAGCTTTCGGCCTTAAAAACCAAACTCGAATATCTTAATGATATCGTGTTGCTGCCTTTTCAGGCTAAAAAGGCGGCTTCCAGTGATGCCGAAAAAATTGGAGTACGCGTTGAAAATTCTGCCTCCAAAGGAAATCATACTCTGACGGTTCAGCAGCTGGCCCAGTCGGATACGCGTGTTTCCAATCAATTCAGTGCCAGCGGCACGGACTTCAACTCATTTACTACGGACCAAACTTTTACCATTGAAGTAGCCCATCCGACGGATACGGATGCGAATAACCGGGTAGCCATTTCGGTAACAGTGACGGCCGATCAGTTAGCCGGTACCAATGATGAAGTGATTGCCAATATTGCTCAGGCTATTAATGATGCCATGGCAGAAGCAGTAGCCAATGAAACCATAACCTCCGAAGAAGTGGTTCATGCCGATGTTGTCAGTGAACAGGAAGGGGTTACAAGGCTGATATTAAAAAGTGAACAATCCGGTTATACGTATCGTATGGATTTTGGTACCAGCAGTTTGTTAGATACTCTGGGTGTAAACAATAACGCTTTAACTTCCGGGACAACAGGTGGTTACATTTACAATGTTGGAACCTCGATGACTGACAGTGAATTGAGTGCGGTCTTTGAACTGGATGGTTTAACCATGTATCGAGATTCCAATAATGTGGATGATGCCTATACCGGTGTTACTTTTAAACTTTTGGATGTTTTTACTCAGCCGGTTACAGTCTCAGTGGATGTGGATGTTGAATCTGTTAAAAAGGATGTTGAAGAATTTATTGATAAATACAATGAAGTTATTGACTTTTTAAAGAAAAATGCGCGTATGGATCCGGACACTTACGAAAAGGGACCTTTGAGTCAGGACTCGGTTTATTCCGGGATGATTGCAGAATTACGCAGTATGGTTTCAGAACCGGTGGACAGCGCGGCAAACTCTAACTATCGATTGTTGTACAGCATTGGCATTGAAGCCGATCGTGATGGAAAGCTATCGATTAAGGATTCAGAAAAGTTCATCAGCGCACTGGAAGCAAATCCGTCCTTTGTTTCCGATTTGTTCACCACATCGGATGGTGTAGTCACAAAATTAGTCGATTATATTGACCGGTTTGTAAAAACCGGCGGCACAATCGATGCCAGCAAAAAGCAAATTGACAATCGTATTCAATCCTTACAGGACCGGATTGATTACATGAATGAAATACTTGATAAAAAAGAAAAGCACTATTTTGATGAATTTACAAAAATGCAGCAGACCATTTACATGTTGCAAAATCAACAAATGTTTTTCAATACATTCACTAATTCTGGTGGATAAAAAGAATTAGGAGGAAGCCATGGAAGAATTAAGAGTGAACGCCAACCTGGAGGTTGGTAAACTGGCTGCCCTCAATCAGTCAAAGGTTGTGGTTTCGACTGAGGATGAGAAGAAACCAACGGTCAAAGCTAGAAAAGATGAAGGACACAAAGAGGAAAAGTCAGATGAAAATAACAGGGTAGCTATTGATAAATTGGTTGAAATGGCCAACCAGTTTATCCAACGTTTTAGCACAAAAGTATCGTTTTATTACGATCCTCAGCGTAATGTGTCCAAAATTTTGGTGACAGAGAAGGAAACGGGCAGGGTGATTCGTGAAATTCCTCCGGATCAGATGGCAGATTTAATGCAAAAAATGGATGAGATTGCAGGGATTATTTACAACGGGAGGGCCTGATGTTTCAGCAAGAAAACAAGATTCCAGAAGAATTGAATGAAATTTTGGCACAGGAACTTGACTCATTTAAAGCTGTTTTGCAATTTTCTGAAAAGATTGTAGACCAGGTCGACAGTTTACCGATTGCAGTTCTCCATAAAATGGTTGGACTACGCCAACAGTGGATTGATCAAATTCAAAAGTTGGAAGAACAACGTGCCAGGTTAGCCGATCAAAAAGTGGATGAAAAAGGCAAGGAAATGATCCAAAATATCTCTCAGCTGGCCCATCAACTGGTAAGCATTGATGATAAAATTTACGATGCTTTGCGTAAAAGAAAAAACAAATACGTGAAAGAACATGCCGATTTGATTTCGGCCAGACGAAACAATAAAATGTCTGATGGATATTCCAGAGTTATGGATATTATTCAGGAGTAAAAAATGTTGGACAAATTAGGTAATTTAGCAGGATTGGGTAACTCTGCCGATCGGCCGGATAAAGTTAATAAAAAAAGCAATGTGCGCCAGGCAGAAGACACTAAATCAGCCAAAAAGAACATTGAAAAGACTTCTGACAAGGAACGGGTCGTTGCTCAGGTTAATATTTCTGACAAAGCTAAAGAAATGATAAAATTACGCGCCGAAGCTGAAAAATATTTGAAAATGATCGAAGGAAAAGAGACCTTGTCACAGGAAAAACTGGATGAAATCCAGAATAAATTAAAAACAAATCAATATCTGAGAGAAGAAGTAATTGATAAGATCGTAGAGAAATTAGTTAATTTACCCAATTTCAAAAATTTCTAAGCTTTTAAATTAAAATAATTTCTATTTTTGTATTTTTTTTTCTCCAGGCCTAAGGGCATTCTTTTTTTATTTTTCCCACCCGTTTATTTTTCTTAAAAAAATGTTAAAAAAAATTTAAAAAAGCTTATTGTCCCCCGACAGATAGTAGTGAGGAAAGATTTTAAAATGACAAAGGAGGTCAGTATGAGCCTCATAAAAAATATTTTAGGCTTATCTGGTGCGGAAAAAGCTGGCAATACGATTCGTTCAAAAAGCAATAACAAGGTCAAATCCGTCAAATCGGAAAATGCCAGTTCGGTGGTGAAAACTGAAATTTCACCGGAAGCAAAACATCTGTTAGATTTAAAGAATGAGGCGAGTCAGTATCTGGATCAGGTTAAAAAGGCGGAAACCTTGTCTCAGGAACGTATTGACCAGATTAAAGAACGCATTAGTTCTCAATATTATTTTGATTCTCAGGTGATTGACCAGATAGTAGAGAAAATGTTGAGATCAGCAAAGGTCAATCGTGTAAAATAAAATTTAATCCCTAAAATTACAGGATTCATAGATGGAACCGTCTGTTCAGAAATTGATAGTAAATGATGCCTTGCCGGATTTGCAATCTCTGTTTAGCATTCTGGAGACCTTTCCCGAAAGTGCTTTAATCATCGATTTGGATTCCATGGCTGTAATTTACGCCAATCAAAATTTTTATGAATTGAGTGGATTCAAACAGGATGAAGTCATTTCCAAATCTTTTCTTAATTTTATTATTGTGCCAAATCTTTCTGACTTTATAAAAGAGTTTAATGAAATTGAAAACAATGAAAAGAAGATAAATTTTGAACTTGTGCTAAAAGGCAGAGGAACGACCATTGTACCCATTCAAATGTTCTGCCAAAAAATTGACGGCTTAGAAAACAATTATGCCATTTGTTACATCAAGAATATAACCGAACTTCGCCGCCTGGAAGTGGAAAGAAATATGCTTTCCCATGCTTTACGTCAGGTAAATGAGGGGTTGGGTTTATTTGACCTGGAAGGTACCATCATATTTGTCAATGAATCATTCTTAGATACTTTTGGCTACCAGAAGGAAGAAGTAATCGGTCAGAATATAAGTTTCTTTTTTTCTCCTTTTATTGGATATGATTTTCAATTAAATATTTTGCCTGCCTCATTAAAGGGCGGTTGGAATGGCGAACTGAAGGCAGTTCGTAAAGACGGTAAAGAGATTACCGTGTTCATGTCAACTTCTACTGTAAAGGATGATGCCGGACAGCCTGTCGTTGTGGTGGGGGTTATCAGCGACATTACGCTGCGTAAGCAGTTGGAAGCACAGTTAAGTCAGGCTCAGAAAATGGAGGCTATTGGACAACTGGCCGGGGGAGTTGCACACGACTTCAATAATTTGTTAACGGTTATTGAAGGTTATATCGATTTATTAAACAGCAAATTAAATGGTGAACATGCCGTTGAAAGTTATATCAAACAAATGAAAAAGGCGACTGACCGCGCAGTTTCGCTGACACGCCAGTTGCTTACTTTCAGCAGAAGGCAGGTGGTTCAACCAAAAATTATGGATGTTAACAAGACCATTCTGGAATTGTCCAAGATGCTGAACCGCTTAATTGGCGAACACATCGAATTAATTACCAATTTGAATCCCGATGTCTGGAAAATTAAAGTAGATCCCAGTCAGTTTGAACAAGTCCTTTTAAATTTAATAGTCAATGCCCGCGATGCCATGCCGGAAGGCGGTGAACTGATCATTGAAACGCAACAAGTTAAATTGGACAAATCCTATCAGAGATTTCACCCCGATGTCAAACCAGGAGATTATGTTCTGATAAAGGTTATGGACACAGGGGTAGGGATGACGGAGGAGGTTCAACAGAGAATATTTGAGCCTTTTTTTACCACCAAGGAAAAGGGAAAAGGAACGGGATTGGGTTTGGCCACTGTTTACGGGGTCATTAAACAAAACAACGGGCATATCGAAGTGCAAAGCGCTCTGGGGAAAGGGACGACATTTTTCGTATATTTGCCCGCAGTTAAAGCAAAATCTTACCAGGAAACCGGCGAATCTTCTAAAACTAAAAGTAGAGGAAACGGACAACAGATCCTGGTTGTAGAAGATGAATACCTGGTTCGGGAATTGATCTGTGATACATTAAAAAACTTGGGTTATAAAGTTCTGGAAGCGGCCAATGGAGAACAGGCCTTAAAGGTGTTTGAACAACACGCTGATCAGATTGATCTGGTATTGACTGATTTGATTATGCCGGGTATGAACGGTAAAAAATTGGCTGAAATCTTAAAGCAGGAAAACCCTGATGTTCGGTTACTTTTTATGACCGGGTATGATGACAATGCAATAAGTAAGCAGGGTATGGTAGCTGAAGATATTGATTACATTTCCAAGCCTTTTTCGCCGGCAAAGTTGGCCAAAAAGCTGGAAGAAGTATTTTCCTCTTAATCTGAATCTAAAACTTCACGCACCTTTCTTGCCAATTGATGTCCTACAAAAGGCTTCAATAAGTAATCACTCTCATTTTCCAATTTTGGGCTAAAAGCACTCATCAGTAAAAATTTTATTGCAGGTTTTAGTTGTTTACTCAACATACGCAATTCAATGCCGTCCATATCCGGCATGACCACATCCGAAATAACCAAATCGATTAAATCTTTGTACTTGGTTAAAATATCCAGAGCCTGGTGTCCGCTACCAGCAATCAAAACTTTGTAACCGTAAGATTCCAAAGTATCTTTTGCAGTTGTTAAAATATCCGCCTGGTCATCCACAATCAAAATGGTTTCCTTGCCGCCCCGCACCAATTCGGTTTGTTCATTGTCATCCTGTAAAGATGATTCAATTTGTTGGGCAGGCACAGGAAAATAAAGTCTGAAGATGGTGCCTTCCCCCAGTTCACTGTCAAATTGAATGTACCCTCCATGGTGACGCACCAAACCATAAACGGTAGCCAGACCCAGACCTGTACCCTGTCCCAATTCCTTTGTCGTAAAAAATGGTTCAAAAATATGTTTCTTTATTTCATCACTCATCCCAATGCCTGTATCTGCTACTATCAACTGAACATAGTTACCCGGCGGAATATCCGATTCCCGATGGGTAATCTCGACATTTTTAGTCTGAATGGTTAACTCACCCCCATCCGGCATGGCATCACGGGCATTGATACAGAGGTTAGTCAGAATCTGATCCATCGCGCTGGGATCGCCATGAATTAGATCCAAATCATCCTCGAGGGTAATGATCAAATGAATGTCTTCTCCGAGGTAACGTTGTAATAGTTTTTTATTGGAGAGTACAATTTTATTCAGATTAATATTTTGTTTGGTGATTTGCTGCTGCCGGCTGAACATTAATAATTTCCGTACCAGATCGGCAGCACTTTCAGCTTTGTTGATGATCAGTTTGAGATTATCCTGAACAGGGCTTTCCTCTGGTAATTTCCTTAGAGCCAATTCTGACAATCCGATGATGCCGGCCAGTACATTGTTAAAATCATGGGCGATGCCACCCGCTAACTGTCCTATAGCTTCCAGCTTTTCCACCCGTCTGATGCGTGCTTCCAATTGTTTTTTTTGAGATATATCAGATAATACTCCTAAAACAAAAGGCCCCTCCAGCATTTCAACCTGAGTCAGTTGAATTTCAAAAGGGAATTCCGAGCCGTCTTTTCGCATGCCCGTTAATTCAACCGGCCTTTCAAGTTCAATTTCCCTTAAATGCCGAAATCTGTTTTGATTTAAAACATGATCTTTTCCTCGAAGGCTAAATGGCAGAAGAATCTCTACAGGCTGAGATAACAGTTCATCCCGGGTGTAACCAAAAAGCTGCTCAAGTTTCGAATTTACCAAATTAATTCTGCCATGGATGTCGATTAGAACCATGGCCTGAAGCGTGGATTCCAATAGAATTCTGAAACGATTCTCGCTTTTTTGCAGATCAATCTCAAATTTTTTGCGTTCCGAGACATCACGAAGCAAACATAAAATTTGATTTTGGGTACTTTTGCTAAGACGGGCTTCATAGCTACGTAGTTTACCTTTTACTTGCCATTGAAATTCAAAGGTTTGCAGTTCATTGGTGCGATTGGCCAGATGCAACATGTTGAAAAACCTTTGTGCAATGGGCTGTGACAGCAAATCAAATAAAGATTTTCCTTTAATTTCTTCGGTGGATTGGGGAAAAAAGTCGCCATCTTTCGCATCCAGAATAGTGCCATCCAATTTTAACAGCAACATCTGGTCCGGTAAAGCGTCAAAAATAGCTTTTAATTTTTTCTCATTGAATCTTACCAGTTTTTCGGCTTTCCTTAATGGGGTGATATCATTTAAAACAATCATAACTTCATTCACGTTTTTGCCTTCAAAAAATGGAAAAGCATCCAGTATTAGCCACTTTTTCTTACCGTCTGGTAGTTTAATCCTTAAAACATTTCCGTTACTGGCTACACCTTTTTCAAATACCTGAAAAAACGGTAATGATTCCAATTTAACGCTTTTACCGGAAGAATTGTAAAACCTGATTCCACTAAAATCATCAAAATTAAAAGTATCCTTATCCTGTGAAAATCCTAAAATACTTTTAGCCGACTTGTTAATCATGGTAATCTTTTTGTCGATGGTTAAATTAAATAAACCGAGTGTGGAATTTTGGTACAAGGTGCGAAATTTTTTTTCAGAATTTGTCACTGCTTCCAGTGCTTCTCTCTGGGATGTTATGTCTTTGATCATGATGTAACAGGCATCACGACCTTTAAATTTGATGTAATGGCTTAAAACTTCCACATGAATAGGATCGCCATTTTTTCGAAAATGGATTTGTTCTGTACTTTGCTGGATAATTGCTGGCCCATCGTTCATTTCAGGATTACAAAATAATTTTTCCGGTTGGGTTGAAATTTTATCGATGGAAAGTGTAATGAATTCCTGATAGGGATAACCATAAAGGAATGATGCCGCATGATTAGCCGTAATAATGTTCTTTGTTACCAGATCAAAAATAAGCATGGGCATTGGATTATTCTCAAACATGAGGCGGAAGGTCGCTTCAGACTGTTGTTGTGTTTTCGATCTCAGTTCTAAAATTTCTTTGAGTTGTTGCTGTATGCGTAAGTTCTCATTTTCTAAATTTTTGCTTTGCTCGATTGTTATCCAAAAGTTCAAGGCTTTTTTAATATAATGCCTTAACAGGTTTTCGTCGGTTGATGGAACATAAAAATCAATTAAATCCTGGTTATTTACCTGATCCGGGTCATCTTCTTTTATTGTTTCATTTAACAGAATAATTTGTAGGAAGGGATTATCTTTTTTGAACTCTTTAAGCTTGTTAAATAACGATTTTTTGGCAGAAGGTTTTTCCAGAATCAATATTGCGATTTCGTTTGTTTGGATTTGATTTGAGATAGCATTAAGAGAATTTTCATGTTTTAGATTGAGGTGATTTTCCTTGGCGATTTTACCTACAATTTTTTTAGTTTCTGTATTCAGATTAAAGGCCAGAATATTGGTCATGTTCCAGATCCCGTCACAAAATTTTTTGTTAATGTAAAATTCGTTTTGAATTTGAGTTTTCGGCCACTAATGAATCAATCTTTAAAATAAAATCATTTACTCACCATGTCCTATTTCCGATACGATTTTCGATTCAGATTTACAAAGAATCTCAGGCCGTAAGTTCTGTTCCCTGGTCAATTTCTAACCTAATATTGTAAAAAAGTGCAAAAAATGTTTAAAAATTAATCAGATCATTCGACCTTTGCAGTAAAAGGAGGTTGGGTATGGCAGCAAAAATTTTGGTTATTGAAAACGAAGAATCTACGCTCCAGGTATTCCATCAATTGTCTGGAGCGTTAAATATAGATCTTCAAATATTATACAACTGGGGGCGTAACACCAAGGTCGAAAACAGAAATGAAATCGATGCCCTTTTTGTAAATGTGGAACTTAATTTTATTGATCTACGGTTACTGAACCAACAATTTCTTAATCCAAATAACAACGAGAAACAAATTCCGGTTTTTTTCCTTTTTTCGAAATCTTTTAATAAAAAATATCTGGCTGCCGCAAAGTTGCCACATAAAGGAGAATTAAAAAAGCCAATAAAAGCTGAAGATCTCTTTTACGCCCTGGATTCCTGTCTGGACTTGGAAAAACAGCTGGATTATCCTGAAAGAAATTATCGAGATAAGCTTCAGCAATTTCGTGCTTACTACGCCGTTACTAAAGAACTGATCAATAAATTGGAGGCCTATTTTGAGTAGGGTAACTGACAACCAGGTACAGCTTCGGCTAATTCCACTGATGAACGGTAAACTCGTTTTCGCTGAAAAGCTATCTAGTGCTCCTACAAAAGGAACGTTACTGGCAGCTTTGAAAAGGGCGGGCATTGTCGATGGTATTTTAGAAGAGTCTTTGTCCTATTTAGTCAGAAACGATGTGATTCAGGGTCCGGTGGCCAAAGCTTATTATCAGGATGAACCTCCACGATTTGAAATGCACTTTGGAATTGAATCCTCATTAAATGAAGTCCTGGCCGGTATTTTAGCAGGTGAACCTTTTAACAGTTTTGAAGAAAAATTTCTGGTAAAGAGAAATAGTACCTTACTTTCCGTAAAAGAACCCTTCACCAAGGTTTTAAAATACCCCGATGGAAGAATTGAAAAACATGGAAATTTAAACATTAACAAACTGGACATCTTTTGTGGAAAGAACACTGTCGTCTATGAGAATTCAATCATTTCTCTGATTGAAGGAAGCGCTCATCGCACTTTGGATGGCAGGGTTTTTGTTTTTCCGGTGCTAAAGGTTAAGGGCGTTGGTGAAATCCATGGTAGGGTAAATGAGGAAATTTCTGTTAAAGTAACAGAAGATATTCATAGCCATTCCTATTTGGATAGTCCATCTAATGTTTTTGTCGAAGGGGCCATCCATTCCTCTTTCATCAAAACGGGAGCCAATTTACAGGCTTTGGAAGGAATAGATAACACAAAAGAAGTTGAGTCTAGTAAAATAGTTTCAAAAGACATGGTGATTACACCCTATATTCGAAAATATAAAGTTTCTGCAAGGGGAAAGGTGTTAGTCAGCGAGGGTATCCATGATTCCCTGGTTATTACTCATGATGAAGTATGGGCTCGTTTTATTTCAAACTCCGAGATTCGTTGCCGGAATGGATTAATAACAAATCACATCGAGGGGAATTCAAGAATTTTCTTAGGCCCCTCTTATTTTAAAGATGATGAATTGACACTGTTTCTTAACCAAATTAATTTGTTTGTTAAAAAGTTGTCGAATCAGGAATTTTTAATTAATGAAGTAAAAGATCGTCTGGAAAAGGAAAAACAGACCCTTTTGGGATACTTTTTAAGAATAAAAGAGGCCGGCAAAAAACATGTCCTTTTGGATAGTTCCATTATCCGTCTTTTTGAATCTATCAAATTAACTTTCAATAGTTACCAGCAGGCGGTAGATCTCTATCAAAAGTATCTTGACCAGTATTTGGCAAATAAATCATATTACAATATTTGCCAAAGAAGGTTGTACAGAACGAATGAACCTTATATTAAAGTATTCGGCAGAATTGAACCCGGAGTTATCATAGCAACCCCGGCTCATGTGGTAAAAGTATCCAAACCATTAGACCATGTTCTCATCATGTTAGATCCTTTTACAGGGCGCATGCGTTTTACAAACGATTTTTCTGCATTAAAAAAGCAGGATACTTCGTCTGAATTAAACTATACGGCAATGACACCAAGCTCTGTGCAACAACCTTAGTCAGATAAGGAATGTATTATGGAATTGAACACAGAAGATAAGGAGATCTTACTTGATTTCGTAAATGAAGGCCTGGAAGGTCTGGAAAAGGCTGAATCTGTTTTGTTAAAGATTGAAAATTCAGTAAACTCGGGTCAGCCGCCGGCACCTGAACTGATTGATGAACTATTCAGAGTTTTTCACTCCATTAAGGGGAGCGCCGGATTTCTGGAACTGAAACTTATTGCTGAAACAACTCACCATTTAGAATCACTTTTAGACAAGTTTAGAAGGCAAGAACTGGAAATTTTAAGTGAACACTTAGAACTGTTATTGGATGCCTGTGATGAACTGCATTCCGTTTTTAATTATCTGAAAAGAAACTTTTCAGAATCGGGTTATCAGGGCAAATCCAAAGGGATCATTGAGCGGATTAAAACCTTTGCCTCTGACAACTCTGAACAAAACTCTAAGGATGAGACAGCTGTAAAACCGCAAGGGACCGATTCACCCAAAAAGGCTGCCTCACCTGATTTGGAAGTAGATGCTGATTTAGTTGATACGTTTATTCAGGAAGCAACTGAACTACTGGATGCTTTAGAACAGGGACTATTGCAATTAGAGAAAAATGCAGAAGATAGTCAGACCTTACAAACCACTTATTCCGCTTTAGTTGAGCTCAAAAAAAAGGCTGGTAATTTAAAATTTAACGATATCGCAGAAATTGCTGAACAGGCGGCAGTTGTTTTTGATCAGGCACATCATCAAAAAGTTAAGTTAACATCTAAACAAGTTTCTTTAATTCTGAAAATAATTGATTTTATTCGTTTGGCAGTGGCAAATCTGAACTCGGGCAAAACGCCTTCGATTCCCGGCAAATTAGGCTTAATCGATTTATTACGAGAGATGGCTCCGGAAGCTGATAGCAGACCGACTCAATCGCCTAAAGAGCAGAACACAGCTCAGGATTCGTCCTCAGTTGCTGAAAAAAAATTACAAAACATCGAAAAGGATCTAAGTAAAAGCCAAGATAATAAGACTACAGGCGAGGTTGTTAGAGTAGATGTAGAAAAACTGAATCGCCTGATGGATCTGGTAGGTGAAATTGTCATTGCCGAAACTATGGTATCTCAGCATCCGGCGTTTAATGC
>CAYNLJ010000005.1:0-22265 GCA_964398005.1 uncultured Caldithrix sp.
GACCCGATGAAGTATCTGCTATTTTAAAGAAACAATTACAAGATTTTCAAAAAGAGACCGACGTTTACGAAGTTGGAACCGTTCTTCAGGTTGGGGATGGAATTGCACGTATTTATGGCCTGAAAAATGTAATGGCCGGCGAACTGGTAGAATTCCCCCATGAAGTAATGGGGATGGTGCTCAACCTGGAAGAAGATAATGTCGGCGCCATTTTGTTTGGCGAAGACACCATGATCAAAGAAGGGGATCAGGTCAAACGTACCGGCCGGGTAATGGAAGTCCCGGTTGGGGAAGAAATGATTGGCCGTGTCATAAATCCTTTGGGTTTACCACTGGACGGTAAGGGTAAAATTGAAGCCACTGCTTCGATGAAGCTGGAACGTAAAGCTCCGGGTGTAATTTACCGCCAGCCGGTTAAGGAACCTTTGGCTACAGGATTAAAAGCCATCGATTCTATGATTCCCATTGGTCGAGGACAACGTGAATTGATCATTGGTGACCGACAAACCGGTAAAACGGCCATTGCGGTAGATACTATCATCAACCAAAAAGGAAAAGACGTCATTTGTATTTACGTTGCTATCGGGCAGAAAGCTTCAACGGTTGCCAAGGTGGTCAGAACACTCGAAGAATTTGGCGCTATGGAACACACCATCGTGGTATCGGCGAATGCCAGTGAACCTGCGCCATTGCAGTACATTGCGCCATATGCCGGAGCAGCCATTGGCGAATATTTTCGTGATAGCGGACGACATGCTCTGGTGGTCTATGATGACCTTACAAAGCATGCCTGGGCTTATCGTCAGGTCTCTTTGTTGCTGCGTCGTCCTCCAGGCCGGGAAGCCTATCCGGGTGATGTCTTCTATTTGCACTCCCGTTTGTTGGAACGTGCCGCCAAAATGAGCGATGAACAGGGTGGTGGTTCATTAACCGCTCTGCCGATTATTGAAACACAGGCAGGCGACGTTTCGGCTTATATTCCGACGAATGTGATTTCAATTACGGACGGTCAGATCTTCCTGGAATCGGGATTGTTTTATTCCGGTGTGCGTCCGGCCATTAACGTTGGTATTTCTGTGTCGCGTGTAGGTGGAAACGCTCAGATCAAAGCAATGAAACAGGTTGCTGGTCGTTTGCGTCTGGATCTGGCGCAATATCGCGAAATGGAGGCCTTTGCCAAATTCGGTTCCGATTTGGATGAAGCCACTCAACAACAGTTGCGTCGCGGTGAACGTCTGGTTGAAATCCTGAAACAGGATCAATACAAGCCGATTTCATTTGAAAAACAGATCGCTATCATTTACGCCGGTACAAACGGCTTTCTTGATAAACTGCCGGTGGGTGTTTTAAAACGTTTTGAAGCAGAATTTATCGAATATCTGGAAATGAAACACCCTGATTTGTTAACCGAAGTTGCGGAAAAGAAGGTATTGACCGACGAGTGGCGCGAGAAAATGAATGAGGTTTTGGAAACGTTTGTAGCTAATTTTAAGGTTGAGGAATAAGAATGGCCAACCTGCGCGAGATTCGAAAAAGAATTGCCAGCGTTCGTAGTACGCAGCAAATTACCAAGGCCATGAAAATGGTCGCTGCGGCCAAATTGCGTAAGGCTCAGGAAAACATCCTGGCATTCAGGCCCTATTCCTATGAGTTGCGTGAATTAATTGCTCATTTAACAGCCGTAATTGGTGACACTGCTGAGATTCCTTTGATGGTAAGGCGACCAGTTCAAAAGGTTTTGCTGGTGGTGGTCACTGCGGATCGTGGGTTGTGCGGCGCTTTTAACCACAACATTATTCGTAGGGCCTATGAACGAGTTCAGGAATATCCTGAGACGGAAGTAGAACTTTTTCTGGTTGGACGCAAAGGATTGGAATTCTTTAAAAGACGTCCGGTTACAATTAATAGTACCAAAATAAATTTCTTTAATGAATTAAAGTTTAACGATGCAGTCGAAATCACAAATACTATTCTCGATCTTTACCTTAATCATCATTTTGACCGGGTTGAATTCATCTATAATGAATTTAAATCCGCTGTTCAGCAAAATGTGATTGTGGAACAATTCTTGCCATTTGTTCCGGATGAAGAACTGGTTAAGAGTCCGCAGCAGGTAGATTTCCTGTACGAACCTGACAAACAAACCATTTTGAACGAGGTCATTCCGCGTCATTTGCGGGTTCAAACCTGGCGCATCTTGTTAGAAAGCAATGCCGCCGAACAGGGCGCCCGAATGACGGCCATGGAAAATGCAACCGACAATGCCGAAGAAATGGTACATCAGTTGACCATTTTCTACAACAGGTCGCGTCAGGCTGCCATTACAACTGAAATTTCAGAAATTGTAAGCGGCGCTGAAGCTTTGAAGGAAAGTTAAAAAAGTAAGCGAAATTCAAACTTAGGAAAACGTTATGAATAAAGGTAGAATTCGACAAATCATTGGCCCAGTTATTGACGTTGAATTCAAGGAAGGTGAACTTCCGCAAATTTACAATGCATTAAAAATCACACGTACTGATGGCAGCACGTTGATTACAGAAGTCCATCAGCATCTCGGTGAAAACATGGTGCGTTCCGTTGCCATGGATTCAACCGATGGTTTGACGCGTGATATGGAAGTCATTGATACGGGTGAACCCATCTCTGTTCCTGTTGGTCCGGAAACGTTGGGACGATTAATTAACGTAATTGGGGAACCGATCGATGAACAGGGTGAAATCGCTACGGCAAAGCGCTATCCTATTCATCGCCCCGCACCGGCTATGGAAGAATTATCCACTTCGGATGAAGTACTGGAAACCGGCATTAAGGTCATTGATTTATTGGAACCCTATTCCAAGGGCGGTAAAACCGGTTTGTTTGGTGGCGCCGGTGTAGGGAAAACCGTTTTAATTATGGAATTGATTCGAAATATTGCCACCGAGCATGGTGGGTTTTCCGTTTTTTCCGGGGTAGGCGAAAGAACTCGTGAAGGTAACGACCTTTGGCTGGAAATGAAAGAGTCTGGAGTGCTTGCCAAAACTGCTCTGGTTTTTGGTCAGATGAATGAACCTCCGGGTGCTCGTCAACGTGTCGGTTTAACCGGTCTGACCATTGCCGAATATTTCCGTGACGAAGAAGGTAAGGACGTTCTGTTGTTTATTGACAACATTTTCCGTTTTACCCAGGCAGGTTCAGAGGTGTCTGCTTTGTTGGGACGAATGCCGTCTGCGGTAGGTTATCAGCCGACTCTGGCCACGGAGATGGGTGAATTGCAGGAACGAATTACTTCTACCAAAAAGGGATCAATTACATCGGTTCAGGCAATTTACGTACCGGCTGATGACTTAACAGACCCTGCGCCTGCAACGACCTTCTCGCACCTTGATGCGACGACCGTATTGTCACGTCAGATTGCTGAGTTGGGTATTTATCCGGCTGTGGATCCTTTGGATTCTACCTCTCGTATTTTGGATCCCAGAATTGTGGGTGAAGAACATTACTATGTTGCCAAATCAGTGCAGGAAATTCTGCAAAAATACAAAGATTTACAGGATATTATTGCCATTTTGGGTATGGATGAATTGAGTGAAGAAGATAAATTGACCGTAGCCCGGGCAAGGAAAATTCAGAAGTTCCTGTCACAACCTTTCTTTGTTGCTGAACAATTTACCGGTGTTCAGGGAAGATATGTACCTCTCGAAGAAACCATTCGTGGATTTAAAGGTTTGATCGAAGGGGAATATGATCATATCCCTGAACAGGCTTTTTACATGGTTGGAACGATTGACGAAGTCCTTGAAAATTACGAAAAAATGAAGCAACAATAACAGATCAAAGGAAACTGTTAATGGCAACGGAATTTGAACTTGTAATAGTAACTCCATTTGGCGAAGTTTTTCGGGGAGAGGTGCGTAGTTGCACGCTCCCCGGATTTGATGGGTTGTTTCAGGTCTTGCCTAATCATGCAAGTCTGGTTTCTTTACTCGAAATCGGTCCCTTAAAAATAGAAGAAAAAGATGGAAGAGTCCGTCATTTGGCACTCAATGGCGGTTATTGTGAAGTCAAAGACAATGCCTTAAAAATAATGGCCGAAAGTGCAGAATTTGCCGAAGAGATTGATGTTGACCGTGCTCAGTCTGCCAAACAACGAGCCGAACAACGGCTAAGCAGCAAACACGCCGATATTGACATTCCCCGCGCTAAACTTGCTTTAGCCAAAGCGCTAAACCGATTAAAAATCGCTCAATTAAGGTAATTTTTGTATTAAAGAATTTCAGTTTAAATTCGATTATATACGGCAACCAAAAATTACAAAAAAAGATAAAATTTAATTTGTAAAAGTTTTATTTTTCTTGCATGAGCCGTAAATAATTGTAAATTTAGTCTTGTCAGGCTAATACAGAATTTAAGGTTAGGTTTTCTTATGATACGTAAAAACCAAATCCTCGTGTTTAGCGCTATTCTTCTTATCCTCGTGACAAATCTCTTTGCTCAGGAGCAACCCCTTCCCGCTTCGCAAGACGAAATGCTTTACCAATCCGCTCTTAAGCATTATGTGGACAACCTGGTAGCTAGATTAAGCGCCAGTTCTCTGGACCAGGAACGGTTTTTGATACAACAAATTCGAATGTTAAACGAGGAAATCAAATCCCGAGTTTCCGGGATCGAAAATTACCGCAAATCCTATTTTGAATTGCTTCATCAAAGGTTAACAGAAGTTAAAGCCCTCAAGAAACGTTTAAAACCGTATAATTCAGCTCGTCTAAACGAATTTTTGGATCGTGTTGAAAACACTATTAATCAGACGCTTGCCCAGGGTAAAGTTGATTTTCGGAAACAGAAGGCGATTGAGGATGCCATCCAGCTTTTGTACGTTGCTGAAGAAATGATCAAAATGGATCCGAATGCTCGCATTGAGGGAGACCAGGAGTTTACGCAAGATTTACAGCAAACCGAACAAAAATTAACGGAAGAAGCGCTTTCTAATTTAGGATATGAGGGGTCCCAAAAATCTACTTCATCCAAATCGAAGATAACCGTTTTCGATTTTTACAAAGAATGGGAATTAACGGAAAGAATAAAATATGAATTACGCTGGACAGATGTACTGATTATTAAAAAGCGACTGATTAAAGAGGGTAGTGCTGCCGAACGCGAAAGGATGTTTAAACGAGAATTAAGGCAGGCTGCCGATGCTTTTAATTTTGGACTTTATGATCTGGCCGAACGATCTTTCAACGAAATTTTACAAAGGTATTCTTTTATTGGTAAGTTAGATGATATTCGTTATTACAAGGGGCTTTCAAACTATCTGTTAGATCGTTATCCTGCCGCCCGAGGAGATTTTGAAAAACTTGTGCATGATTTTCCCAATTCAAGCTTTCTGCCTCTGGCTTACAAATATCTGATTTTGATCGAAAACGAATTCGAAAATTATGAAAAAGTAATCGACCATTATGAACAATTTGCCTCAATAGCTGCTCAGGGCAGCCAGTTATATGATGAAGTAACATTTATGGCTGCTGCAGCTGCCTTAAAAGTGCATAAATATGATGTGGCACAAAGATTTTTAAGTAGTATTGGCCCTTCATCTTCATACTATCCACAAGCTCTTTATTTATCCTCTGAGGCCTATATTGGGGTTGGCAATTTTGCGGAGGCTGAGAGAGTATTAAAAGATCTGGCCTTTAACTATCATCTGACACCCGATTTCCATGACAAAGTTTTATTGAAATTGGGACTTATCGAGTATGAATTGGGGAATTATCAAAATGCGATCAACTTTTTTGACCTGGTGGCTCCAACTTTTTCACAATACGATCGTGTATTGTTAGGTTATGCCTGGGCCTATTTTAAATTAGAAATGAATAAATCTAATCCCCAGCAGAGAGATTTTTCCCGGGCACGTCAATATCTAGAACTGTTAATTGATACTTTTTATGGTTCAGATTATCTATTGGAAGCCAGAACTTTGCTTGCCTACATTCAACAGCAGCAAAATGAGATAGACGAGGCTCTTAGAAATTACCAGTATGTTTTTGAATCCCGTGAGGCAAAAGAATTATCTGACGAAATTAATGAGCAAACCCAATTATTTGAACAATATATAGATGTTGCAAAAAAAATAGAAGAAAAGAGCCTTCAAAAAGAGAATCCACAGTTATTTACGCGAGCTTATAAGTTACGTACCAGGCTATATAAACCCTACATGCGGTTACGTTATCTGGATTTGAGTTCCAATGGATTTGCCGTGCAAAATGAGGTGGAACATTTACAAAGCCAATTAAAAGAATTGCAGAAACTGAAAGAAGTGGCAAAAGAAAGGCAACGACCAGATTTACTGAAGAAGATTGAAAATATGGAACTTAAAATCTATCAGGCGCTGAATAGCTTGCCATCCGAAGAGTCCACCGAATTCTTTGGACTTAATTATTTTGATATTCATCCGCTGGCCCGAAAAGAAAGCGTAATAGAATATCGGAATAAGGAAATATTGAAAATGCGTCAGGATCTGCGAAAACAAAGGCAGGAAATCGTTAAAAAATTAAGTGAACTGGATATGCAAATTAATCAGGCTCAAAAAGAAAAAAAATATCGTGAATTGGTGGCTCTGGAATTAAGTAAACAACGTTTCCGTGATTTGTTAAACAAAGTTGATTTCCTTGAAACTCAGTCTTACGCTTCCGACTTAATGAAGAGTAACATTAATCTGAACAAATGGAGTGATATGGGAGCCTTTGGTTTAACCAATGTTAAGTTTAGTGTTAAGACCATGACAACCCAGCAAATCGAAGAAATGCAGAAAAAAATTGATGCCATTAATAAATTTTTGCAACTGAGAAGGCAAAATATTGATCACAAGATTCGTCAGATAAATGATGCCATTGTGGTTATGACACGCCGTGTTCGCAGACAGGAACGTCTCCGCAAGCGTGAGGAACTGATGAAACAATTCGAAGAAAGTTATTTTGATACGCATGATACTGAGATTCAATATGAAGAAACTCCTGAAAGCCGTCAACAGTCTCAGGAAACAAAAACGGATGAAAAAAAATAATAAATTTCATTAAGTAGGTTGGTTAAAAGACAGGTCGAATGTAAGACAATGAAAGTAAAAAATATCCTTCTGCTGATATGCCTGGTGGTCGTGCCGGTGTGGGCTCAACAAGAACAATTCGCTCCGGTAGATACTCTGTTTAATAAAATGTCGCTTGAAGACTTAATTAAAATTAAAAAATATTTTGAGTCAAAGGCGCAAAATCTCCAAACTGAGGGAGAAGATTATCTGTCCGAAGGCATTGACTGGGCTGAGAATTTTCTGAAAGAAGAAGGAGGAAAAGTAAGGAACAGAGACGTGGTCTATATTAGACTGGCTGAATATTATATTGAAGATGCAGAACGCGCTTATGAAAAAGAGGTCGATCTTTATGATCAAAAATTAAGTGAATATGAACGTCAATTGGCCCTATATGATCAGGGAAAAATTGAGGAAGAACCTACTCCACCGGAATTTCCCAAGGTAAATTATTCAAAAGTAATCGCCCTCTATGATCGGCTGTTGGAAGAATATCCGACCAGTAAATATGCTGATGATGCCCTGTATTCTAAGGGCTGGCTGTTGGAACGCATGGGGAAAGGGGAAGAAAGCCGCAAGGTTTATCGAGAAGTTATTGAAAAATATCCGGAAAGCCGGTTTGCCCCGGAAGCCTACATGCGTCTGGCTGAATACTATTTTGCCCCTCGTGAAGATAAAACGGAAGAAGAACAAATTGTTATCGAACTCCAAAAAGCAATTCAGCTTTATAAAAATGTATTAAGGTATAAAAAATCCAAACGATACGATGAAGCTCTTTATAAATTAGGCTGGAGTTATTATAAATTAGCCGCACGTGATCCCAAATATTACAACGATGCGATTACCTATTTTATTACTGTTGCTGATGATATTATCGCAGCCCGCACGTATGACCCAAATGGAGAAATTTCCAACCCTGAAGTATTTCATGAAGCTGTACAATATATTGGGATTAGCTTGACGGACGAGAATTATGTGAAAAATGGTGTGGATAAAGCAGCTGAATTATTAGAGAAAATTGGTGATCGCGAGTATGGTCCGGAAATATTCAGAGCCATGGGTGAAACCTATGAAAGGATTGACGAACAGGCTAAAGCAATCGTCGCCTTTAAAAAGTTGTTGATGGTTTATCCATATTACGTGAGCGCTCCTGAAATTCAGCAACATATTGTTGATCTTTTGTATCAAATGGGTAAAGACGAAGAAGCATATCTTGCCCGACAAGAATTGTTTGAAAAATACAACCCAAAAAGTGAATGGTACCAAAATTTAGAAAAATCGGATGATTTAAACAAAGTACAATATTTAAACAAAGCCTATGAATTGAGTGAAGCTGCTCTAAGGACCAATCTTGTTATTGACCTGCAAAAAGCAGAAGAAAAATTTGCAAATAAAGAAGATGCTACCCCGCTTTATGAAAGCTTTGCTGAACATTGTAAGGTGTATCTGGAAAACTTCCCTGCTGATTCCAATGCTTATGAAGTGAACTGGTCCTATGCCTATATGTTGGACACACGATTGCACCGATTCAAGGATGCCTTTGAAGAATACATTAAAGTAAGCAATGATTATCTTGAGACAGAACACCAACATCAGGCGGCCTTAAATGCGGTCTTTGTTGCAGATACTCTTGTAGAAATGAAATTTGGAATGCGGGATACTTCAAAAATTAATTTAGCCAATCCTCAGGAACTGCTTCCGGAAGAACTTTCTCAGGAAGAATCCATGTTAATCGAAGCTTATAATAATTATCTACGATTGTTCCCCTATGGCGAATATGCGCCCAATTTCCTGGCCGCTGCTGGTGGCATTTTTTACAATCATAAAATGTTTGCCGAAGCAAAGGTCTATTTTCAAACTCTGGTTAAGCGATTTCCGACTGCGGCTGAACGTAGCTTAGCTCTGCGGTCCATTATGGATTCCTATTTTGCTCTAGGACGCTTTAAAGATAGTGAAGCCATAGCGAAACGTATTTTGGCCGAAGAAAACTTACCGGAAGAACAGAAAGAATTTGCCTTAAAACGAATGGGGCAGGCTATCTTTAAAAATGCTGAATACTATGAACAGCAGGGTGACTTTTTTAATGCCGGTATGGAGTTTTTACGTGTCTATCAGGATGCTCCGGCTGAACCCAAATTAGTTGAAGCTGCGCTTTTTAATAGTGGTTTAAACTTTCAAAAAGCCAAGGATTGGGTAAGGTCTAATGAATCTTTTAACATTTTAGCTACCGAATATCCGAAATCAAAATATGCAATTCCGGCTCTTGAAAACATGGCCAAGAATTTTGTTGAGAGTGAAAATTATGTCGATGCAGCCAAAGCTTACGAACGGATTTTCAATACTTATACCGATTCACCAAATGCTGAACCCGCCTTGTACAATGCAAGCATCTATTATCAGAAAGGTGAAGACTGGGAAAATGCAATTAGAGTCAACAATGCTTATATCGCCAAATATCCGGATTTACCCTATTCTACGGATCTGTTCTTCCAAAACGCCAGTTTATTCCTGAAAATGGGAAATTTAGACGAAGCTAATCGAATTTATCAACAGTTTGCCACTAAATATCCAAATGATCCACGAACCGTAACGGCATTTTATGAGCGTGGAAAATATTATTTCGAAAATAAACAACCAGAATTGGCTAAGGCAGAACTGCAAAAAGCCATCCAGAAAAGTGAACAACTGGCACGTGCTGGTATGGATGCCAATGCCTACGTGGCTGCGGAAGCCGTTAATTTAATGGCAGAAATCCTTCATCAGGATTTCTTAAGTGTTGAATTAAGGCAGCCTGCGCAAAACATCAAAGCCAATTTGGCCAGGTTAACCAATCTAATGAAAGAATTAAACAACACCTATCGAAAAGTGATTGCTTATGCTTCGCCACGTAGTTTTGAAGCGACTTACAACATTGCAAAAACATTTGAAGAATTTGCCGATAAGTACCTTACTCAGGAAGTTGACCCAAACCTCAATCCTGATCAGCAATTTGTCGCACAATTAAAAATTAATCAGCAGGGGTACGAACTTTACGACAGGGCAGTGGAAGAATACAAAAATGTGATCAATACCATTCCAGCCCTGGCTGAAAAATTGGGTATTGATTTAACTGAGCCAGATACCACAACGATGGCAGCACAGGCAGACACCTCTTCTAATGTAATGGTTACCCGAGTTGCAGAAATTGATTCTGCCCGTCAATTGGCGATTAAATGGCATGAAAAAGCTAAAAATAAAGTTTCTGAGTTATTATTTAAAGAAGCGGAAATCACTGCAGCTACACTCACGCATACACTGGAAGTCAAATCACCGTTCGAAAGACCTCTGGAAATTATTCTTTTTAAGATTCAATTATTTGACAAGGCTGCAAAGCCGGCAATCCAAAAATCAATTCAGGCTCATTTGCGCAATATCAAAGAATCTGAACAGCTTGGATTATCCAATAAATACGTGGAAGAGTCTAAACGACAAATCTTGCTAATTTCTAATGTACTGGCAGAACAATATGAAAATTTAGCCTATTATGCGTTGAAAAATTACTCAGGTGAAGTCCAAAAGTTATTAGACCTGGTTGAAAAAGATTACGGTAGCACTAACGAATTTGGCGAAGATTATTTTACTGTAGATAATAATGCCAATCAAATGATTGATTTTAGTCATGAGTTGTCGATTCAAAGCATGAACTCTTACAAGGGGACATTGGATCTCGCTCTTGAATATAATATTCAAAATGATTTGGTTAAGACTACTAAGAACAATATGATCAGATTAGCCATCGAAATGACAGACAAAATGGCTGAAGAAGCGAAAATTGCACAGGAAAAAGCAGGCTATTTCCAGGTTCGATTTGATTCAACCCAGAATTACAACTACGATGATGCAGCAGGCTTTTTCGAGAACTATTATGTCCAGTTTAATAACTATTCCAAAGAGATACTGGATCATGCCTATCAGTTGAAAGATGAATATCAGATTAAGAATATCTGGGTTAATAAGCTGATCTTTAAGTTAATTAAACTCGATCCTCTGGCTTATAGTAAAGATGTGGAAAAAGAAAAACTGGTTTTGCAGACAGACAGCACCTGGGTTTATTCTACCACTTATTATCCTGAACAATGGAATTTAATTGATTTTGATGATAGTAATTGGCAAACGCCAAATGTTTTGGTTAGCTACGAGAATCCATTTGAAGGTTTGGGTGTTAATCCTGATGCTATTTGGCTCAGATTACAGAATTTGGACACTTTAAATTATGGTGCTCAAGATTCACTGGCATTTTCCGATTCATTGACCATGAGCAGCAGGGATACGCTGGTATTCTTCAGGAAAACTTTCTACATAGATGGCAAGCCCGTTGCTGGTAATATTTATGTCACGGCAGATGAGGATTTTAGAATATACTTAAATGGCGAATATTTGTTGGATGATGAGAAAAATGATTATTCAGTGATAGATACTTTGGATTACTATACTTTTGGTCTGTATTTAAAGCAAGGAAAAAATGTTTTGGCGATTGACGTAGAAGACAGAGATTTAACGGGTGGTGGTGTCAAATTATATGGATATATTGAAACATTGCCGGCCGATCTCTTGAAAGCGGCTGAAGCCAAAGCAACAGAAGAACGTATTATTGTCGATCCTGCAATTCTGAAACGGATAAATACACTTAACAAAGCAAGAATTGCATTAAAAGGAGAATATTGAAATGAAATTAATATTTTCAATGATCCTGTTAATGGTTTTATCGGTCTCTCTTTTTGCACAGCAGCAGCAACCCCAACAACAATCTCAGAATCAACCTCAGGTAATTGATTTGGGGGCTACAGAAATCAAAGTGAAAATTGAGACTCCACAGGTACAATTGATTACAAAAAGGATTAAGCCTGAGTTTGATGACATTAAGTTAGATCGCTCATTTAAGAAGGAATTGGTTGGTGAAGATGAAAAAATAAATTTAAAGGCTGGAGAAAAATCGACCGAATATTATAGAATCGACATAGAAAAACTAATGAAAACGTTAAGATAAATTTAAGGAGGGTTTAGTTCCATGTTCTTAGCTCAATTTGGAAACGCATTCAAAACCTCAAGTGAAGGTTATCTCTTTATGTGGGTCATTGCACTGTTTGGGGCGATTGCCTTGGCCATCATTATTGAGAGATTTTATTTCATTATGGTACGTTCTAATGTAAATGCAGACAAATTCATGGGAGAAATCAGAAAACTGGTTGCTGGTGGTAATATTGAACGTGCTATTGAGCTGTGCGAAATGGGTAAACAGAAAGCATTACCTTTTGTGGTATTGCGTGGTTTGAAAAGAGCCAATGAATCTGAACAATTAGATTTCAGAGCCATTCAGAATGCCGTTGATGAAGGAACGCTGGAAGTGATTCCCAAGCTCAAGGCAAGAACAAGTTACCTGGCAATGTTAGCCAATGTTGCTACATTAACAGGTTTAATGGGAACGATTTATGGTCTTATTATTTCGTTCGCCGCTGTAGGTAGCGAGTCGGTATCTGAAGAAGATAAGTCGCGATTGCTGGCGCAAGGTATTGCGGCCGCTATGAATACCACGATCTTTGGTTTGATGGTTGCAATTCCGACTCTGATTGCTTACACCTATATTTCGAACCGAACCAATAAGATCATTGACGAACTGGATGAACATTTGGTTAAGTTGATTAATTTGATCACAGGCAATCGTTAATAAATAAAATGAGGTAATGACTCATGGCATATGAACCATCTAAGCGCCGTAAGGGTGAAGAGCTTGAGATGGAGTTGGACATACGACCCGTTATGAATTTAATGGTCGTGTTAATTCCTTTGCTGATTGCCGGTGCCGAATTTGTAAAACTGAATATGATCGAAATTAACTTGCCACCGACGAAAACATCCGTCGGAAATCAGCAGGGGAAGGACAATCTTGTAAAAGATAAGGAAAAAGAAAAACTCCTGCGTTTGAAATTAGTTATTACAGATAAAGGCATTACAATCGGTAACGAGTTCGGCATCTTAAGAGACGAAGAAGGGAATGGCCCAACGGTTAAAAAGACACCGGAAGGAGAATATGACTTTGCCATGCTTCGTCAAAAACTGATTGAACTGAAGAAGAAGATCAGTGGGCAAGGGTTTGCTGACGAAAACAGAGTAATTTTAGCAGCTGAACCCGATATCCAGTACGAAA
This sequence comes from uncultured Caldithrix sp., assembly GCA_964398005.1. Lineage (GTDB taxonomy): Bacteria > Calditrichota > Calditrichia > Calditrichales > Calditrichaceae > Caldithrix. Next base: position 13,242 of record CAYNLJ010000005.1, read on the forward strand.
CGATTATTAAAGTAATGGATAATATTCAGACCTATGTTGATGAAAATAAAAAGGTACAACCTTTGTTCCCTGAAGTGAACTTTTCTAAAGTATTATAAAAACGGGTGAGTAAACCATGGCTTTTCAACCCTCAAAGATAAAACGGCACATGCCCAGAGAACAGGGCTCATTGAATTTGAACTCGATGATGGACATGATGACGATTATTCTGTTGTTCTTGTTGAAAACATTTTCAACTTCCGGAGCAATCGTAACTCCTTCAAAGGAATTGCACTTGCCAGCTTCTTTAATGGGTAACAAGCCCAGTAAACAGCTAACGGTTAGCATTGCAAAAACAAAAATTCTGATTAATGATAAAGGCGTGATGGATAACAATGAAATTCCACCCAATGCCATGTTAATTCCAAGGTTAGCGGAGGAACTTCAAAAGTACGCTGATAAAGAAAAAGAATTAGAAAGAGAAGTTGGTAAACCATTCTCGCATGAGGGTATTATTGAAGGAGATAAAGAGATTCCTTATGATTTGCTTTTAAAGGTAATGTTCACTTGTAGTAAATCGGAATTCTACAAAATGCGGTTATTGACCATTAAAAAAAGTAAATCTTAAACCCAGAAAAGAGTGGCCCTATGCAAGCATCAAGTAGAAACATAAGCGCCGGAGGAGGGCGAAAGGAATTAGCCCTACGCAGTTTCCCTAAAGAGTTCGAACGACATTTTTTCGAGGAACTCGATCGTAGGTTTTACATAATTCTGTTGGCTTCGTTTGCCGTAGTTTACGGTTTTATTATCTATCTTTCCAGCATCGAATTTTCTAAAGAAAAAGTGGAAGAGGCCATTAAGCAACAATATTTGCGTAAAATTTACCAGGTAGAATTGGTCCAGGAAGAACAACCACCAGAAGTAGAAGCCGAAAGCGAAGAAGGAGTCGGTGCTGGAATTGAGGAAACAGCTCCTGAAATACCTAAAAAAGAGGCACCCGATGTTAGAGCCCAACGTGACAGGGGGAAAAGAGCAGAAGGTAGAGGGGAATCTGCATCTCAGAGAGCCAGCCGCAGAGCCCAAAGTCAGGCAGCCCGAGCCCAACAGCGGTCGGCGATCGCTTCCAAAGTTGCAGGTGGCGGGGTTTTGGCCCTGTTAACAGCCGGTGGAGGCGAAGGTGCCGGAGTTGCTGAAGCTGGTGCCCTGGATGAAAGTCTCGGTGGCGGTGGTGTTACAGATATAGACCAAATTTTAAGTGGAGCCCAGACCTTACAAACCGCAAGCGCAACACAGCGCAGATCACGGGCTGGTGCCAGACAAGTCGGAAGTGGCGAGGCTCAAAAAGGCGCTGCCATCGATGATATCATTGGTGGTGGAATCGGTCAGGAAGCCTCATATGATTTAAGTCGCCAGGGAGATTTCTCCTTAAAAATCGCCAAGGGTACTGTTACAGGAAAAGCATCCAGAACAACTGCCAGATCTGCTGATGCTATCACAGCCGTAATTACAAAACATCAAACGGCAATTGAAGATTGTTATAAACGAGCTGCCAAACTTAATCCCAATCTGAAAGGCAGCGTCACTGTAATGTTTACCATAGAACCCAATGGTCGTGTTAGTAATGTTCGGATCATTGAATCTACCTTAAAGAACAGTCGGGCAGAAAGTTGTATCACACGCCGTATTAAAAGTTGGCGGTTTGCTCCGATTGATCCTAAGGAAGGTAAAGCCATCTTCAGACAAAAATTTGTATTTACCAGATAAAATTTTTAAAAAATTATATCAAAAGCCACCTATTGGTGGCTTTTTTTATTTGTGAAATTAGCATAATTACAATATATTTACTTCCAATTTTTTTGCAATAAATTGAATTAAATTTATCAGGAGCACCGATGAAAAGAACGTTTACCTGTGGTGACTTAAATGAAAGTTTTATTAATAAAGAAGTAGTTCTAAATGGTTGGGTTAATCGTTGGCGGGATCACGGAGGATTAATATTTATTGACCTGCGGGATCGTTATGGAGTAACGCAAGTTGTATTCAATCCTCAAAGTAATCCAGAAGCTTATGAAATGGCTAAGGCTTTACGCAGCGAGGATGTGGTTGCAGTAAAAGGGGTGGTTGCCGCCCGCCCTCCGGAAGCGATTAATCCAAAAATGAAAACCGGTAAAATCGAACTGCATGTCGAACAACTGAAAATTCTTAACAAAGCAAAAACAACTCCTTTTGAAATCGATGATCAGATTGAAGTCAGTGAAGATATCCGCTTGAAATATCGCTACCTTGATTTACGCCGGCCCCGATTACAACGAAATCTGATCATTCGAAGCAATGTGTACAAAATTGTCCGAAACTATTTTTATGACGAAAACTTTGTTGAAATTGAAACGCCTTTTTTGATGAAAAGTACCCCGGAGGGGGCCCGTGATTTTTTGGTACCAAGCAGAAATTTTGCCGGTCGATTTTATGCACTACCTCAGTCACCGCAAACCTATAAACAGCTGTTGATGATTGCCGGATTTGATCGTTATTTTCAGATCGTAAAATGTTTCCGGGATGAGGATTTAAGACGAGACCGGCAACCCGAATTTACACAGATTGATGTGGAAATGTCTTTTGTGGATGAAAGCGATGTGATGGACGTTTCCAGTCGTCTTGTCCAAAAATTATTCAAAAAAATATTAGATTACGATGTTCAGCTACCAATCAAGAAAATGAGTTACAAACAAGCTTTTGAAACTTATGGCAATGATAAACCAGATTTGCGTTTTGGGCTTCCGATTGTTACGCTGAATGAGGTCTTTGAACAGTCGGAATTTAAAGTTTTTAGATCAGTGATCGATAAAAATGGTGTTGTGGGAGCGATTGTTGTTGAAGAGGCCAGCAAGTTTTCACGTAAGAAAATAGATAAATTGACTGAGAAGGCAAAACATTTCGGGGCTAAAGGATTAGCTTATTTAATTTACACCAATAACGAATTTAAAGGAAGTGTGGCAAAATTTTTGACCGATTCTGAAAAAGAAAATTTGAAACAAAGTTTGGCATTGAAGGACAATTCACTGGTTCTCATAATTGCCGACAGCTACGAAAGAAGTTATTCTGTGTTAGGACAATTACGTCTCGAAGTTGGCAATGAACTGAATTTGGTGGATAATTCAAAGTTTGAATTTGTTTGGATCGTTGATTTCCCATTGTTAGAGTGGAGCGAAGAGCAAAATCGCTATGTTGCCCGACATCATCCGTTTACCAGCCCTAAAGAAGACCAGTTGGAATTATTGGAGACACATCCGGAAAAAGCATTGGCCAGAGCTTATGATCTGGTGGTGAATGGAAATGAGATTGCGGGGGGCAGCATTCGAATTCATCGCAGGGAACTCCAGGAAAGAATGTTTAATGTACTGAAAATAGATAAACAAGAGGCTGAAGCAAAGTTTGGCTTTTTATTGCAGGCCCTTGAGTATGGTGCACCACCACATGGCGGTATTGCCTTTGGTCTTGACCGTTTGGTCATGTTGTTAACTGGTTCCGAATCGATACGCGATGTGATTGCCTTTCCCAAAACCAGTTCGGCCTTAAGTTTAATGGATGGTGCTCCTTCTGAAGTTTTGGAAGAACAATTGGCAGAGTTACACATTAAGGTTAGATAAAAATAGAAAAAACTTTGTGTTAATTTTATTATTATTCTTGACAAAAATAATAAATTTTCTTACTTTCATAAACACTAAAAGTAGTTAAAGTTATTATCTAATCCAGGAGGCGTGTCGTATGAACAAGTTAAGAATTTTTATGTTGGCGCTTATAAGCGTAGCAATGCTGTCGCTGACCAGCTGTAAATGGAAACCAAGCGAAGAACAAATTAAGACCTTAGAGGAGACCAAAGCAGCTGCTCTTTCTGCAGAAGAGACATTGCAAAAGAAAAAAGCTGAGAGACAGGAATGGGAAAAGAAAGTTGCCGCTAAAAAAGCAGAATTGGAAAAACTTAAAAAGGACAAAGAGAACGTTCAAAATTTCCAACAAGCTGCTGAATAACCTAACTTAATAGAGAATTAAAGAGGAGAAAATAGCTATGAAAATAAGATTAGCACTAATTTTGAGTTTGTTCCTGTCGCTCATTTTTGCCAATGTCGTTTTGGCACAAGCTTCTTACAATTATGAGGAGATGACCCAGGAACAATATAATGCTTTGCTGGCTGAATGGCAGCAAAGATTAGATGCTGCAAAACAAGGCATTGCAGACGAAGAAGCTAAAATCGAACAATTAAAGAAAGAACATGATGCCTTACAGGCTGAAATTGACCAAACCTGGCAAGATATTTATCAGGTTGCCGAATCCAATAATGAAGGCTACAATGCTTACAATAGCGATTTAGACCAGTTGCGAAACGATGCAAGAGCCTTCCTGAATATGTCACCGGAAGAAATTTACAGTAAATCCAATGAGTTGAACGATCTTGAAGCACGTTTGGCTGAACTGAAGAAAAATCCATTTTCTGCAATGTCCGATCAACAGAAAATGATTTCTGAAATTGAAAGCTTGATTGAACAGGCCAAAGAAAAAGCCAAAACCGCAGTCCCACCAACCTACACCGTGATGAAAGGTGACTATCTGTGGAAAATCGCTGGTAAAGATGACATTTATGGTAATCCTATGGCCTGGTGGAGAATTTACACTTCCAATTTAGATCAGATTAAAAATCCGGATTTAATTTATCCAAATCAGGTACTGGCTATTCCTCGTGTAGTTGGGCCAAACGAACACCTGGTACAAAAGGGTGAGTTCTTGTCCAAGATCGCCAGTTATCCAAATGTTTATGGTGATTCGTTCAAATGGCAAAGACTGTATGAAGCCAACAAGGCTTTTATCTCTGATCCTAACCTGATCTATCCGTTCCAGGTATTGAAAATTGCCCGCTAACAAAGTTTAAAAATGATTGTGCAGAGGCTTCTGGAAATTTGTTTTCCGGAAGCCTTTTTTTTATTGTATGAGGAAAAACATGACAGAAGTGATTGAAAAGATTTTTAAAATACCTGAATCAGTTGATCCTTTAATTGTGGTTGGGCAGCAAGATGCGAATTTAAAGATGCTGGAAGAATATTTTCAGCTACGCATTATTGCACGCGGTAATACCATCAAATTGCTTGGGCCAGCTGCAGAGGTTGAAACTGCCATGCATGTGTTGGAAGATTTGGTTACCGCTGCCAAAAAACGTAAAGTTTTTTCCCAGAATGATCTGTTAACCTCAATTAAAATCGCCCAATCGTTGCAACCTGCAGAGGGACAACAGGTTGAATTTGAAGTGATGCCAACGCAAAGAAAGAGCCTTGAAACAATTCCTACGTTTCTTGGATTCATTAAGCCTCGAACAGAAGGCCAGCAACAAATGATGAAAGCTCTGGAAAAAAATGATATCATCTTTGCCGTTGGACCTGCCGGTACAGGAAAGACCTACCTGGCGGTTGCCCTTGCGGTTTCCTATTTAAAGGAGAATCTCGTTAAAAAAATTGTTCTGGCCAGACCTGCGGTAGAAGCCGGTGAGAGTTTAGGTTATTTGCCCGGGGACTACAAAGAAAAAATCGACCCCTATTTGAAACCGCTTTATGATGCGCTGGAAGACATGCTGCCCCGTGATCTGTTAAAACGGTTCCTTGATCAGCAAATTATTGAAATTCTACCATTGGCTTATATGAGAGGCAGAACCTTAAATAATGCCTTTGTCATTTTGGATGAAGCTCAAAATACCACCTTTATGCAAATGAAAATGTTTTTAACTCGTTTAGGCGTTAATTCTAAAAGTATTATTACGGGTGATATTACTCAGATTGACTTACCGTCAAAAAAAGACTCAGGTTTAGTGAGCAGCTTTTATGTGCTTTCCGGAATTGAGGGGATTGCGTTTATTAAATTAACCAATCGTGATGTTGTTCGCCATCCGTTGGTCAAAGATATTATTGATGCTTACGAACGTTACGATGAAAAACAAAACTCAAAAGATAAATAGCTATTTTTTTGCTTCTTGCATGACTTGGATAAAATCGTTAGATTCTTGTTTTATTTCGTAATAAATGGGGGAAAGGGTATGTCAACATTGAAAGAAGTTGTTATTGTTAGTGCTGCAAGAACACCAGTTGGAAGTTTTGGTGGGGTATTTAAGGATGTGCCGGCCACAAAATTGGGTAGCATTGCCATTAAGGCCGCGCTGGAAAAAGCAAATATCCCTTTTGATCAGGTGAATGAAGTGATTATGGGCAATGTGTTAACAGCCAATGAAGGTCAGGCACCTGCCAGACAAGCTGCATTGGGAGCCGGACTTGACACTTCAGTTCAATGTATGACGATTAACAAAGTTTGTGGTTCCGGTTTAAAAGCGGTAATGTTAGCTGCACAGGCAATTATGGTTGGCGATGCTGATGTGATTGTGGCCGGTGGCATGGAAAACATGAGTCAAGTTCCTTATTATGTTCCTAAGGCACGTTATGGGTACCGCATGGGCCACGGACAGCTGATTGACGGCATGATTAAAGATGGCTTGTGGGATGTTTACAACGATTTCCATATGGGAGATGCTGCTGAAATTACGGCTAAAAAATACAATATTACCCGTCAGGAACAAGATGAGTTTGCAATTATGAGTTACAAAAGAGCGTTGGAAGCTCAGGAAAAGGGTTTATTTAAAGAAGAAATTGTACCGGTTGAAATACCGCAACGCAAAGGCGATCCCATTATGGTTGATACGGATGAGGAACCCGGGAAGGTGAAATTTGAAAAAATTCCCAATTTAAGACCTGCTTTTCAAAAGGATGGTACCATTACAGCGGCAAATGCTTCCAAAATTAATGACGGGGCGGCAGCCGTAGTTGTAATGTCCTTAGAAAAAGCTAAAGAATTAAATTTACAGCCCATGGCACGCATTGTTTCTCAGGCTTCTTTTGCCAAAAAGCCGGAGGAATTTCCCACAGCACCGGCGGATTCTATAACGACTGCCTTAAATAAGGCAGGTTTAACCGTTGAGGATGTAGATCTTTTTGAAATCAATGAAGCTTTTGCGGTAGTAGCTATTGTGAACAACCGCTTATTAAAGCTGCCTGTAGAAAAAGTAAACGTACATGGCGGTGCGGTGGCTATCGGACATCCGATTGGAGCCAGTGGAGCGAGAATATTGACCACCTTGTTGTATGCTATGAAGCAGAGATCAGCTAAGCGCGGTGTGGCTTCATTGTGTATTGGTGGTGGTGAAGCAGCAACATTGGTCGTGGAGTCAATTTGAAAGGAAATAAAATGAAGAAGATCGCAGTTATTGGAGCGGGCACTATGGGCAACGGGATCGCCCATGTATTTGCCCAGTTCGAATATGATGTAACTTTAATCGATATTGATCAACAAATACTAAGCAGAGCTCTGACGACCATTGAAAAAAATTTAAACCGGCAGTTAAAAAAGGGTGTGATCAACGAAGACCAGCTTAAAGCAACTTTAGCCAGAATTAACACTGAAACCGAGTTAGAAAAAGCTGCTGGTGCTGAATTGGTTGTGGAAGCAGTTATTGAAAATGATGAAATTAAAAAGAGTATATTTAAAAAATTAGATGAACTGTGCCCATCTGAAACGATTTTGGCCTCGAATACTTCATCTATTTCAATTACCGAATTGGCAGCTGTGACCAATCGCCCCGATAAAGTGATTGGCATGCACTTTATGAATCCGGTGCCGGTCATGGAACTGGTGGAGATCATACGCGGGCTGGCAACCAGTGAAGAAACATTTCAGACGATTTTCGAAATTGCCAAATCATTAAACAAAACGCCGGTAGAAGTCAATGATTACCCGGGCTTTGTCAGTAACCGAGTTTTGATGCCCATGATTAATGAAGCGATTTATTGTCTAATGGAAGGTGTAGCGGATAAAGAAGCTATTGACACCGTAATGAAATTGGGTATGAATCATCCTATGGGACCTTTAACTCTGGCCGATTTTATCGGGCTGGATGTTTGTCTGCACATTATGAATGTTTTGTACCAGGGGCTGGGTGATCCAAAATATCGCCCTTGTCCTTTGTTAAAGAAAATGGTGGCCGCAGGTCATTTAGGTAGAAAAACTAAAAGAGGATTTTACACATACGAGTGAAAATGTCAAGAAGAAAAGAACGAGAGCTGGCATTTAAGGTCTTGTTCGCACATGAATTTAATCCGCTGCCATTAAGTGAACAGTTGGATTTACTGGCGGAAGAAAAAGAATATCAAAAGATAATTACCGACTATGTTCGTCAATTGGCAGCCTATTGCATCGAGAAAAAAGACGAGTTTGATGCTCTTATTAAACCCCGGCTGATTAACTGGGAATTTGAACGTGTTGCAGTGGTAGATAAAATTTTATTGAGAATGGCTTTGGCCGAGTTCCTCTATTTTGAAGATATTCCGCCCGAAGTTACAATTGATGAAATGATTGAATTGGGTAAAAAATACGGCACACCGAAGAGTAGTCGTTTTATTAATGGCATGTTGGATGCTCTTCTTAAAGATTTAAAAGCACAAAAGCGGATTAAAAAGAGTGGCCGAGGATTAATCACAAAAGTTAAATTGAATGGAAAATAATGGCTATAGCTGTAATTTCTGATATTCATGGTAATTTGGAAGCTCTCACCAAAGCCATCGATTACATTAAAGAACAGGATGTAGAAGAAATTTATTGCCTGGGCGATGTGGTGGGCTACGGACCCAATCCCAATGAATGCCTGGAAATTGTTCGTCAGCAATGTAAAGTAGTGCTGATGGGCAATCATGACTATGCCGCCATTGGTCTGGCTCGCATCGAATATTTTAATGATTTTGCTAAGATGGCCACTTATTGGACCATGAATCAGCTTACCGAAGAAAATAAAGAATTTTTACGTGGCTTATCGTTTATGTACCAGACAGACCGTTTTATTATGGTACATGCCTCACCAACAAACCCGGAACACTGGTACTACATTTTATCCATGCATGATGCTTTAATCGAAATGCAAAGTTTTAAGCAGAATATCTGCTTTGTAGGACATTCCCATGTGC
>CAYNLJ010000006.1:0-21387 GCA_964398005.1 uncultured Caldithrix sp.
ATTCCATTCAACATTCAAAACTCAAAATTTAAAATTTCTCCCTGTTCAGGTGTTCATTAATAAATTTTTGTAGGAAGTTCTAAAAATTTTAAATTAAATAAAACACCAAAGAAAGGATCAACCCATGGCCGATGTAATTGATTACCGCATTTTAGGCGACGACATGCAAATCGTTGAAATTGAACTGGACCCGGGCGAAGGCGTGCGTGCCGAAGCCGGTGCCATGCTTTACATGGAAGACGGTATTGAAATGCAAACCGGAACCGGAGGCGGCCTTTTTAAGGGCTTTAAGCGCATGATTACCGGGGAGAGTTTTTTCATTACCACCTTTTTACACCGTGGTAATGGGAAAGGGCATGTGAGTTTTGCAGCACCTTATCCGGGTAAAATCATTCCTGTAGATTTAACTCAATTTGGCGGTCGCATTTTGTGCCAGAAGGATGCTTTTTTGTGTGCGGCAGCCGGTATTGAAATCGAAGTCGCATTTACCAAACGCCTGGGAGCCGGTTTGTTTGGTGGTGAAGGCTTTATTTTACAGGAATTACGCGGTGATGGCCGGGCGTTTATTCATGCCGGCGGCACGGTGATTGAAAAGACTTTAGCCCCGGGCGAAAGATTACGGGTAGACACAGGGTGCCTGGTTGCTTTAGCCCCAACCGTCGATTATGACATTCAGTTTGTCGGAGGTTTTAAGAACGCCTTGTTCGGGGGCGAGGGCTTGTTTCTGGCTGTCCTGCGCGGTCCGGGCAAAGTATGGCTGCAGAGTCTGCCTTTTTCTCGTCTGGCAGATCGTATTTATGCAGCAGCTCGTTTTCAGCAGAAAGGTGAAAAAAGAGGAATTGGGGGATCCGGTATTTTAGGCGATTTAATCAGCGGAGACTAAGACGGATCGAAAACATTGTGGCCAGTGATTGAAGGAACAGAACAACAGGTAAAAAATGCAAACTTAAAAGTCATTCCTTTTTACCTGTCCCCGAATTTTATGTCCTATTTAAACTGGTAAACTTTGGTAATCCAGTATTCTACCTTTGTCTGGTTCAGTTGAATGCTCTCCCAGCGGGATTTACGAGCGGCTTCAATCACTCTACTTATGGCAATCGAACTATTGGTAGAGTTGGAAATGATTTTATATTTTTTCATTCTGCCATTTTTGTCAATCAGCATTTTAATAACAACAGTACCGGATATTTTTAAATCGTCTACCTTTGGAAGTGCTTCGATGATTTGACGAGGCGCATAGGGCAGATCATCTTCGCTTAAAGGGAGGTTGCCAATAGTCTGACCACTGATAGAAACCTTCTCTGAAATCTCTACAGGTACTTCATCCAAGATTTCCATCTCTTCACCCGCCACAGGGATCACAGGCTTTAACGGGGGAGGAGCGGCTTTGCGTTTTTGCACTGTTCTTGGAATTCGAACGACATTAAGGTTTTCAATATGTACCTGTGGGATAGGTTTTGGTAATTGTTTAAATTTTGGAAAAGACCAGAACAGAAGGATCAGGCTAAAAAGAACAAAAACAAAGCTTAATTGTAATTTTTTGATGTATCTATTTCTTTCAGATTCCATATCCGATTCATATCAGCCATTGATTAAAGTATCTTACGCTTTTGAATGAGAAAAGGTTTGGAATTATTTAATCAGGATATCGGTAATAATTCCATTAAAATGCTCGTTCAGCATCTTTTGAAATACGGGTTCATTTTTGATTGTCCAAACATAAATTTCCTTTTTTAATCGCCTCGAAATAGCTATAAAATGCTGGTTGATCAAATGATAGTGCGGATGCCAGGCGTCGGCTTTAATTATTTTATCAATGTAGCGATGCAGGATGGAAAAATTTCTAAAAAGATATCCGGTTCGGATTTCCGGAAATTCTCTTTTTACGATTCTTAGGAAATTCGGACTGAATGATGATAACCACACCTGATCTACTACCTGATATTTCCTGATCTCCTTCACAATCGATTGAATTAATTTTAAATTGCTGGTCATAAAATTCTTAACATCTAAATTAATTGGAACTGAATTCTTAAAATGATTTAAAAACTCGGACAAAGTGCAGAGGCTGTCCTGATAAACATAAGGCTGGTGATTAAATTCCAGTTGTTTTAATTCGCTAAGTGGGCTTTGGCGAATGCTTTTTAATTTGTGAAAGTGTCGCCAGAGTAAAAAGTCGTGAAACAGGACGATTTCGCCAGAAGCACACATGCGCAAATCTACCTCCAAAGCCGAGGCGCCGTTTTCCAAAGCTAATTCACAGGCCTTAATTGTATTTTCGGGAGCCAGCAACTTGGCGCCCCGATGTGCAATAATTAAGGGTTTTTGCCCGTTCATTTTAAATAAATTTTAAGTTTATGGTTGATATTATGACCAGTGCGGTTAAAACTATCAGAATTAACCAATAACCAATCCTGTGCCAATTCTTTTCAAAAAGTAATTTTTGCCCCAGAAGTGCATAGGAGATTCCGGAAATGGCAATGGTTCCATAACTCAGGAGAATGCCCAGGCGGGCAACTCCCGGCAACCACCCTGAAAGATAAAGGAGCCCGGTAGTTGCGATCACTGTTGTATTCAGTTTACCCCAAAAATTCGCCGGGGTAGGATGTCCTGTTTTTTTGGCAGTAAGCCCACCAACAATTACAATCATAACATCTCGATAAATCAGGTAAATGGCCAGAGGGATGGGAAAGTTGCGGTAAAGTACAAGTAAAATAAGGCCAACCCCTAAGGCTATTTTATCGGCCAGGGGGTCTAAAATTTTCCCCAGGTCGGTAACCTGATTTAATTTTCGGCTAAAATAACCATCCAAAAAATCAGTACTTGCAGCAATTAATGCTAATAATAAAACCAGGTTTTGTGCAGATGGCTGGTTCGAAGGCATTAAAAGAGCAATAGGCAGAATTAAAATTAAGCGAATCAGGCTTAGTAAATTAGGCAGGTAAAAGAACTCGTGAAATTTAAGTTCCATAAAATCACCTTTTCTGCTAAGAAATTTAAGTATTTTAAAATAAACGAAAAACAAAAATGAGGCAAAAATATTTAACTTACAATTTTTTAATAAGTTTAATTAGATATTTTCAATAGAAATCCTTATATTTCCTAAAAACTTGACGATGAAAATTTAATAGTTTTTAACCGATAACGAAGGAACGTTTTTAATTTGCCTATGGATGAGAGTTTAATTAATAACCCTTTAAATCCAGGGATGGATGCATATGAAAATTAAATCGGTTGAAATCACTGGATTTAAAGGTGTTGGTTCTACTGCAAAATTTGACCTTGAAACCTTTAATTTTACTTCCGTTGCCATTCCGGATAACGATTTACCACTCTTTTTTTACAAAACGGTTTTTGGGATTTTGTTTGGTTTCTCGGAAGATCAAAAACAGAAATTCAGAGAAAATAAACGACATATAAAAACCTTTACCGGTTTAATTCGACTTGAAGTTGGTCAGGATGAATTCCTGATCGAAAGAGATTTTGAAACCAATTTTGTGGCCTACGTAGGTTTAAAGGGTCAAAGAATTCGCACCATTTATCAGGGTAAGGACATCATAACCAATGGTTCCCATAAAAATTATCTCTTTGCTATAAAAAATAATTTACCACAATTACTGAAATCGCTAAATGATGCTTATCAGAAAATAGAAGCGTTGAAAGGTGAAAGTGATGCCTTTCAACAACAAAACACAAATATCTATTCTCCGGATAGCCAGCATGATGAAAAAATTATTGGTGCTACCGAATTTTTGATTGAAGAACATCCATACCTTTTTTACGAAATTTTTAATAAAGCCCGTGATGCTATTATTTTATGGAATCTGAGAGATGATCTCTCACCGGGAAATTGCATCGAAGCCAATCGTGCCGCCTGTGAGCTGACAGGTTACTCTTTAAACGAGTTGAGGAAATTAACTTTTCTCGATTTAAAACCGGCGGATGAACAAGCCCGTATCAAGAACCTGATTGGAGAGCTTCTTGAAAAAGGTCAGCTTTTTATTGAAACGGAATATCTTACCAAAGAAGGCTCTCATATTGAAGTAGAAATAAATGCCCATGCTTTTAAAATTGGGCCGAAAAGGGTCATTCTATCGGTTGTCAGAGATATTTCCCAACGGAAGCAAATCCAGAAAAAGCTTTTTGAATCAAGTGCCAAGTATAAGGCTCTTTTCAATAATGCCAATGATGCTGTTTTCTTATTGCAAAATCAAAAAATTGTAGATTGTAATGCTACTGCAGGAAAACTTCTCAACGTTGCCAAAAAGGATTTGCTGGGGAAACCTTTTGCTCAAATTTGCCTTGAACTGGGAAAATACAAAAATGCCGAAAACAAGAAGAAATTATTAAGAAAAATTGAAGAGTTGGTCGTTGCAGGTAACACACACCGCTTTGGAGTAGTCTTTAAAAATAAAGATGGCCGGCAAATTGTAGCGGAAGCACAGACGAGTAAAATTTCTTTCAGCGGACAGGATTATATTCAATTAATCGTAAAAGATTTGACCGAAATTAAGCAAACCCGACAAGCACTAATTGAAAAAAAACTGAAATACCAAAATTTTGTTAAAAATTCCCTGGTAGGTATCTGGCAACTGGAGTTTCCGGAACCAATTCCAGTCGATTTGCCTGCTGCAGAAATTGCCAAAAAAATTCTCTACGAAGGCAAATTTTCCGAAGTCAATGATGCCCTGGTCAGGATGTATCATCGAAAAAGTGCAGGTGAGATAATTGGACAAACTCCGGCCTCGATGAGTGTGGATCATTCAAAAAGCCTGGTGACTCTGAAAGAATTTGTGAAAAATAATTTCAGGATGGAATTGAAAGAGAGTGTTGAAAAGAGTGGTGATGGTAAACATCGTTATTTCAATAATTCCTATTTTGGATTTGTGGAAAATGGTCGGCTGCATTGGATGTGGGGATTGCAAATTGACATTACCCAGCAAAAAGAATTAGAAGAACAATTTTTGCAATCGCAAAAAATGGAAGCCATTGGTATGTTAGCAGGTGGCATCGCGCATGATTTCAACAATATCTTAACCGTGATCAACGGTTATGCCGACATGATGAGTCGCCTGCTTAAAGCGGATCATCCCCTGTACAAATATATTGGCCAAATCCGTCAGGCTGGTGAAAGGGCTTCCAACTTAACTTCGCAATTACTTTCCTTTAGTCGAAGACAGGTTTTTCAAACGAAAACAATTGAACTGAACAACCTGATTAGCGGTATGATTTCCATGATTCAGCGCATTATAGGTGAACATATTGAGGTCATTACCCGACTTGGCGGAGATTTGTATCCCATTCAATTTGATGAGAGCAAAATAGAACAGATTATTCTTAATTTAGCTGTGAATGCCAAAGATGCCATGCCACGGGGAGGCAAGCTCTTCATCGAAACACGTAATGTCGTATTAGATGCCAAATACTGTGCAAAACACCCCGAAGTAAAGGAGGGTGAATACGTCCTTTTAGTACTTAGTGATACAGGCACAGGTATGGACGAACAGACCCTGAAACATATTTTTGAACCGTTTTTTACAACCAAAGAAAAAGGCATGGGGACCGGTCTGGGACTGGCCACGGTTTATGGAATTGTTAAACAGGCCAAGGGCTATATTACGGTTAAAAGTCAGGTAGGACAGGGAACAACTTTTCATATCTATCTCCCAAAGGCTTCTACCTCAAAAGCGATCATTGATGAAATTGAAGATGATGAAGTCTTATTGATTGAAGATTTAAAAGGGGATGAAACCATTTTGGTAGTAGAAGACGATTCTACGGTCCGGCAGGTAATTATTGAAACACTAAGCAATCATGGTTACCGGGTGTTAGAAGCCATGGATGGAGCAGAAGCCCTGGAAATTTTTGCCCTTAGTGCAGATCAAATAGATTTGATCATTACGGACATTGTCATGCCCAGAGTCAATGGTGTTGAATTTCATTTACAAATTCTTAAAAACAATCCTAATGTCAAATTCATATTTATTTCTGGTTATTCCGATAACGCAATTCTTAAAGAGGCTGATTTAAATAGTGTTGAATTTCTGCAAAAACCTTTTAAATTAAACGAACTGGTTAGACGGGTTCGAAAGGTTTTGAATAAAAAAAAGTCCGGCCAGCTAGTAAAAATGAATTAAATGAATTTGGCGTCCAATGTCCAAGCCTCAAAAAACGATTCTGTTAAAACTCCTGCCCGAAGATATTGATTTAATTTTTCCTCAAAATATTCCGCTTGCAGAAGCGCTGAACAGTGCGGGGATTAATATTCACCTGCCCTGTGGCGGAGCGGGTATTTGTGGCAAATGTAAAGTTAGGTTTTTGGAAGGAGCCCCGATAGCCGAACTGCAGGAAGAAATTCTATTAAGTCCTGAAGAATGGAAACAGGGGGTTCGTTTAGCCTGCACCGCACAACTAACTCATGATTGTAAACTCTATTTACCCGATGACCTGCGCTTATCTCCCAAAGCTGCTACCGATCTCCTAAATCAAAAATTCGTTGAATTCAATCCACCTGTGAAAAAGATTCATCTTCAGATTCCTTTGAAGGCTTTGGAGAATGTCCGAAGTGATTTAGATTTGTTGCTGAACAAGCTGAGTGAAGTGGAGAGAGATAATCATCTATTGTGGGATGATCAGGTGCTGCCCAAAATCCCAAAGGCTCTGAGAGAACAGCAGGGCAATTTGACGGTTACCCTATTTGAGAATAAAATAATTGATATTGAATCTGGAGATACCAGTCGGTCCTGTTATGGGATGGCCATAGATCTGGGTACTACCACGGTCGGGGTGCTGTTGGTCGATTTGGCCACCGGACATACTTTGGATTATGCCGTTTTCCCAAATCCTCAGGCTTCGTTCGGAGCCGATCTGATTTCGCGTATTAGTTTTGCATCTCAGAGCCTCGAAAACTGCCTAAAGTTGCAGGCAGTTATCAGGCTGGCTATTGCTGAAATTGTAGAGAAACTTTGTCTTCAACACCAGATCTCCCCATCCAATATTTATCTGACAGCCATTGCCGGTAACACCGTGATGACCCATCTGTTTTGGGGTGTTTCCCCTCAATACGTTGGGATATTTCCTTTTACACCAGTGTTTTCGGATCGGATAAATCGGTTTAATCTGCAGCTGAACTCGGGGGAATTAAGCCTGCCTTTGGTCATCAGTTTACCTTTGATTGGAGGCTTTGTCGGGGGAGATGTTATTGCGGATATGCTGGTAGCGGAGATGTCCACAGATGCAGACACCACATTGCTCATCGACATTGGTACAAATTGTGAAGTGGTCTTAAAGCATAAAGACCGGCTTTTAGCCACTTCAGCGCCAGCCGGCCCGGCTCTGGAGGGGGCAAATATTTTGCACGGAATGCGGGCTATCCCAGGTGCCTTGATTCATCTTCAAAGAAAAGATGATACCATCATCTACAAATCGATTGATGATGCGCCGCCATATGGAATTTGTGGCAGCGGGTTGTTCCATATTATTCATTATTTACTGGAAGAACAGGTGATTAAAGAAGATGGGCAAATAGTTGAAATTCATCCGGACCCCTTCTGGAATAAAAGGCTTACACAGGTAGCTGAGACACAGCCCGGGATTTTACTGGTCAGTAAAGCGGAAGGTGCATTAGAAGATATCTATTTAACCCAACAGGATATTCGCAATTTTCAGTTGGCTAACGCGGCCATCAGCAGCGCCTGGATCCTGCTTTGCAGGCAACGGAATCTTGAACCAGGGCAGATAAATAAAATTTTAATTGCCGGTGCATTTGGAAGTTTTATCCGTCCGGCCAGTTTAATTGCTCTGGGTACGATTCCTGCGATCCATGAAGATCGTGTTCAATTTATCGGAAATGGATCCCTGGAAGGCGTACGAGAACTGCTGATTAACAAAAATTTGCTGCGTATTGCCGAACAATTGGCCTCGCGGACCGAATTAGTGGAATTGGCTGAAGATCCAGAATTCCAGGAAATTTTTGTGGAGAATCTCAAATTAACCCGGCGAATTAATTAATCATAAAATAAAATGAAAGTGAACCAGGATGAAGTTTTCTAATAAAGTATTGTGGCTTTTTCTGTTATTTCAGGTCTCTTTTCTACTCGCCGGAAGACAGCAATACGCCGAATTAGATGATTTTGTTTTGGAAAATGGGCAGGTCATCAAACAATGCAGGATTGGTTACCGCACCTTTGGTAAACTAAATGCCGAGAGGGATAATGCCATATTGTTTCCCAGCTGGTTTGGGGGGACCAGTGAGAGTTTAGGCAGGCTGATCGGGCCACAAGGTTTGATTGACAGCAGTGCCTATTTTATCATTGCCGTAGATGCTTTAGGTAATGGAATTTCGTCTTCACCTTCCAATAGTCGGCTTCAACCTGGCGAAAAATTCCCCGATTTTTCCATTGCGGACATGGTAAATACGCAGCACAAATTATTAACCGAACACCTGAAAATTAATCACCTTTTTGCCGTGATCGGTGGTTCCATGGGTGGCATGCAGACTTTTGAGTGGATGGTACGTTATCCGGATTTTATGGACAAGGCCGTCCCCTATGTCGGCACACCCCAACTTTCTTCCTACGACTATCTGTACTGGCAACAATTGCTGAAGATTGTGGAAATCGGCTGGCAATACAATGTTCCCGCTGATACCATTCGTGGGCAATTAAATGCCCTCACTACACTTAATGTGAGAACTCCTCGCTGGGTAGTGGAAAATTGGTCATTGGAGGAAGTTAAAGATCAGTTTAAAAAATTCTTTTCTGGTGAACCAGCCTTGTTTACTAATCAAAATTTTGCTGCTCAAACCAAAGCCATGTTGCGTCACGATGTCAGCAAAGCATACGGAAATGATTTGAAAAAAGCGGCTGCGCAGGTTAAGGCGCAAACGCTGATTATTGTTGTCAAGACAGATCACATGGTTAATCCAACTAAAGCTGTTCAATTTGCAGATATGATCCGTGCTCAAAAATACGTTCTGGATGATGCCTGCGGCCATCTGGGAATCGGTTGTAACCTCAAAAAAGTAGCTAATGTCATTGCTAAATTTCTGGAATCTGAGAATGAAAAAGAATAAAAATATTTGTTACGAACCAATTGGCTACATTCGCAGCGAACACAAAGATCCAGACCAGATTCCAGTGCAGCCGATTTATGCGGAAGGTTTTAAAGGTTATGTGGAACTGAAACCGGAATTGGTGGCAGGGCTGAAGTATCTGGAAGATTTTTCTCATATTTTTCTGATCGTTCACATGCATTTAAAGAAAGAAAAAAAATTAACGGTCATTCCTTTTTTTCATGATCGTGAAAAGGGGATTTTTGCTACCCGATCTCCGGCACGACCTAATCCCATTGGTTTGAGCCTGGTACGCCTCGAAAAAATTGAGGGCAACAAAATTTGGGTAGATGAACTTGATTTGGTGGATGGTACGCCGGTTCTTGATATTAAACCCTTTACCAAAGAGTTAGACAGCCGGGAAAATACACGTGAAGGTTGGATTGATCAGATAGACAGGGTAGAGGCAAGACAGAAGGGACGCCGGCATAGGAAGTAATTAGCGGATGCTACAACAGCATCCGCTAAATGGAAAATCAGGCACAATGCTGATCAAAAATAGTTCGCAAATCTTCGGCAATTTCTTCCGCCGAACGACCCTCGATCTGATGCCGTGGCATAAAATAAACTAATTGGCCATCTTTAAAAAGTGCCATGGAAGGAGAAGAGGCCGGATATTGGGGAATTCTTTCCCTTACCTTAGCCACTGCCTCCATATCGACGCCGGCAAAGCAGGTCATCAAACGGTCAGGTAAATTTTCATGACCAGCCACCAGTTTTAAGGCAGGACGGGCACTACCGGCAGAACAGCCACATACCGAATTGATAAAAACAAATGTCGTACCAGTTGCATCTAAAGCTTTGGCAACATCCTCGCCGGAAACCAGCTCTGCAAAGCCTAAGGAAGTTACCTCCTGACGCATGGGAGCTACCATTTCTTCGGGATAACGTGATGAACGATATATATTTAGAGTTGACATATTTTTCTCCATATTTTGTGTTAGTATTAAACTGATCAACGATCGATTGGCTCATTAAATTCCCGGCTTTTGACAAATTAACTGGTTAATTTTGATTAAAATTTTTTTCCTAATTAAAATAATCTCTAAGACGAATATGGTTGATTGGGGTCAATAAGAGGGGAAATGAATGGTGTTCAATCAGGTTTTTAATGAAAATGAATTGCACATCTTAAACAAAATTAAGCTAAACGTTAAAGACTATGACATTCTGTTCAAAAAAGGTCTGGAGTTAATTAAAGAAGTTCCAAATAGTCATGATTTATTTCTAATGATTTTGGATGAATACGAAGCACGACTTTCAGAACTACCACCCATGGACCTGCAATTGGAAAAACTGGAAAAAATCGATGAAGATCTAAAAGAGAAAATAAAAGCATTGATATTATTTGGAACTCAGGCTGCATTAATCAATGAAAACGCTCAAATGCAAAAACAACTTCAGGAAGTAAATCAAAAATACAAAGATTTGCTTAGCATTATCACCCACGAATTCAAAAATGGTTTAACTTCAATTTATGGCTACAACCGAATCCTTAAAAAAAGGATTGATCAGCAGAATTATGAAAGTCTGTTACCTATGGTTGACAATATTGATCGCCTGGCCAAAAATCTGTTCACAATGGTTGAAACATTACTGAATATGTCATTAATTGAAGAAGAAAAACTGGTTTTAAATAAACACATTTTTGACCTGAATGAGGATCTACTTCAACCCTTGAAACGGGAGTTTGAAGAAGCTTTAAACGAAAAAGAACAAAGTCTTATCATAAAAAAAGAAGGAAATGCTCTCATTTACGGTGATTTGCATCTTCTGCAGGTCGTTTTTCGTAATCTGCTAATAAATGCTATTCAATATGGTAAGCCAAAAACTAATATCGAAATTGAATTAAAAAACAGGACAGAAGAGTTGGAAATTCAGATATTAAACTATGGCCAGGGGATTTCAGAAAATCAGTTAGCACATATATTTGAAAAATTCTCCAGATTTTCTAAATTACAGAGTAGACATAATGTAGGGCTGGGTTTGTTCATCGTTAAGCATATTATTGAAATGCATCATGGAAAAATTGAAGTGAAATCAAAAACTGGGGAATGGGTTAAATTTATAATCAGCCTGCCTGTAGAAAACACAAATAGGAAGTAAATTATGCCTGATATCATCCGTTTCCATGTACCGTGTAAAATTGAATACACGCGCATGGTTGAAGATTTTTCCGAATTAATCTCAAACTATCTTAAAGTTGACAGTGAAGAGCGTCAAAAACTGGCCCAAAGTTTAAGAGCAGTGGTAAATGAAGTTTTTATTAATATTGTAAAACATTCTAATACGTCAGCTATGGATGAAATGGTCCGTTTTCAGTTTGAAATGGGCTTGAACTTTATAGAAATTTCAATTTTTGACAATGGTCCCGGCTTCGAAGCAGAATCTCACTACCCTCCATACCCGCCCTATCTGTTCGGCAAAACATTCCCTTTAAACAAGGTACTGGATGGTCTGGTTTCATTTAAAATTTTGGACCCCTTTACTGTTTCATTTGTATTTGAAGAAACGCCGGATCTGGAAACGGATTTTGAAAAAACAGCCAACATTTTACGCGATCATGGATTAGGATTATCAATTATTACTAAGATTATGGATCAGGTGACCTACAGTTACATTGGTGAAGGTCGTTTCGACTGGAAATTAGTGAAACAGATTACGCCGAATAAATTTTCCGCCTAAGTTAATTTTTTACTAAAAATTTCCCCAAAAAAGAATGAAACTTTCATTTTATTGTATTATATTTATGATGCAGTTTAGTTTGCGATTTTTGAAAACGATTAAACTTAGGGGGAGTCATGAATAACTCTGCAATCCAACCATTAACTGTATTGAGCGAAGATGAACAAATGCTATTTGATGCGGTAAAATCTTTTGCCGAGGAAAAAATTAAGCCCATTTCCCGAGATATGGATGAAAAAGCAGAAATGGATCCCAAAATAATTCAGGAACTTTTTGAAATGGGCTTAATGGGCATTGAAGTCCCGGAAAAATTTGGTGGAGCCGATTCCAGCTTCTTTATGGCGATTTTAGCAGTTGAAGCATTGAGTTACGTAGATCCATCAGCAGCCATTGTGGTTGATGTGCAAAATACTCTGGTCAATAATGCATTTATGAGGTGGGGTAATGATTTAATAAAAGAAAAGTACCTGCCTCAGCTTTGTAGTTCCAGGGTGGGGTCGTATGCCCTGTCTGAAGCCGGATCGGGTAGTGATGCATTTGCCTTAAAATGCCGGGCGGAGGACAAGGGAGATTATTGGTTGTTAAACGGCCAGAAAATGTGGATCACCAATGCAGGCGAAGCCGAAATTTTTATCATTTTTGCCAATGTTAATCCGGAAGCTGGCTATAAAGGGATTACAGCTTTTGTTGTAGAACGGGATTTTGAAGGCTTTTCCGTTGGTAAAAAAGAAGATAAGTTGGGCATTCGTGCTTCATCTACCTGTGAGCTAATCCTTGAAAATTGTAAAGTTCCCAAAGAGAATGTTTTAGGCGAAGTGGGTAAAGGCTACAAGGTAGCCATCGAAACCCTCAATGAAGGGCGCATTGGCATTGGCGCTCAAATGATTGGGGTGGCTGCCGGTGCTTTGGATGCTGCCATTAAATATACTCAGGAACGGGAACAATTCGGTAAGCAAATTGCTCAGTTTCAGGGTGTACAGTTTCAGGTGGCTGAAGCTGCGACCGAATTGGAAGCAGCCAGACTGCTTGTTTACAATGCGGCACGTATGAAAGATGCTGGCCAAAAATTCATTAAAGAAGCGGCTATGGCCAAATATTTCGCCTCTCAGGTGGCCCAAAAAATCACCTCCCTGGCTATTGACCTTTTTGGAGGCTATGGCTTTACAAAGGAATACCCCGTTGAAAAATTGTTCAGAGATGCCAAAATCGGAACGATTTACGAGGGTACATCTAACATGCAGCTTTTAACCATTGCTAAACAGTTGTATTCCTGAGTTACCGCTGACAAACAATTTTGAAGGCAATTGACTTGTCCGAAACCGGCAAACAGGGAAGTCACTTATTATTCAATCCTATCTTTCTTTATTGGAAAGGTAGGATTTTTATTTATTAAATAACCAGGATGAATTTTCTGGTCAATTTAGAAATAACCTGTTATAGCTAATCTTACTGAGTCTTACCGACAATTAGTAAACGGCAGGCTTCTTAAATCATTTTTGATTAATTGGATTTTGGTCAATAAATTTATTAGTTTTCAATCACTTCAGGGATGATAATTGTTTAATGAGGATTACCGGTTCAGCTAATCAGGCAGGAATGGACGAATGATAAATTGCGATAAAATCCGTACTAAATTAAATACAATGATTTTAGGCCGGAACTTATATTGTTTTCAGGTGATTGATTCAACAAACAGCTATTTACTGGAATTAGCCCGTACGGGTGCACCAGAAGGCACATTGGTTTTGGCCGAATACCAAACCGCCGGTCGGGGACGCAAGTCGCGTAAATGGTTTGCAAAACAGGGCAAAAATTTGTTATTAAGCATTTTATTGCGTCCCGAATTGGAGATCGATTATGTCCAGAAAATTACTTTGGCAACGGCCATCAGCCTGGCCAATAGCATTGATGCCTATCTGAAAGACCATCAATTGCCGGCTCTGGATATTAAGTTTAAATGGCCCAACGATCTTTTGGTGAATCACAGAAAATTGAGTGGAATTTTGTCAGAATCCATTTTAAAGGATAAAAAAATTGTAGCCCTGGTGATAGGTATTGGCATCAATTTAAATGAAATGCCGGAAGAAAGAGACCCTTCAATTAGTGAAAAAGCTGTCTCTCTTAAAGAATTAACCGGTGCAGAAATTGACCGGGAAAATTTTCTGTGTCAGTTTCTGGAAAACTTCGAAAAGGATTATGAACGATTTGAACGAACGCTTTACAAACAGGTCATTGAAGAGTGGAAACAGCGCTGCAGTCAATTCGGGCAAAAAGTGATTATTGAAACGCCTTTTGGTGAACAGGAAGCTATCATCCGGGATGTAGATGAATCCGGTTATCTGATCTATGAGGATAAGTCGGGGCAGCTTCATTCCCTGGTTACAGGTGAAATAATCAGTGGACAGAAGGATGTTGCTGGCATTTGATATTGGTAATACACATACAGTGGTCGGTGTTTTTAAAAAAGACCATTTGCTTCATCACTGGCGGGTGGCATCTGAACGAGCCAGAACTGAAGATGAATTAGCCGTTTTGTTGCACCATCTTTTTGAACAGCAAAATATTAATTTCGGGGATATTAGTGGTGTTTGCATCTCTTCTGTGGTGCCCGACTTAACGGAAATCTTTAATTATTTTTCGCACCGATATTTAAATTGTAAACCTTTAATCATTGATGCTTCGATCGACCTGGGGATGAAGGTTTTGTACAAAAATCCGGCTGCCGTAGGAGCTGACCGCCTGTGTAATGCAGTGGCAGGCATAGCAAAATATGGCAAACCTTGTATTGTAATTGATTTCGGGACGGCCACGACTATTGATTGTATTGATGCCAAGGGCAATTATCAGGGTGGGATCATTTCTCCGGGAATTGTTACTTCTATTGAGGCTTTACATTTGAAAGCGGCCAGATTACCGAGGGTAAACTTTGAATTCCCCGAAAAAATCATTGGGCAAACAACAGAAGAGAGTATTCAGAGCGGTATTTTTTGGGGGAGTGTTTTCCTAATTGAAGGAATGATAAAAAAATTAAAAGAATTGTTGGGAGAGAATGCAAAGGTGGTTGCTACCGGAGGGCTGGCCTCTAAAATAGTTACTTATACATCCGTTATTGACCACGTGGATGATTATCTGAATCTGGAAGGAATGTATCTCATTTATAACAGAAATCGGGTGAGTAAGCCGGCAAAATAACTTTCCGATTAATTATCAATAGAATGCAAGATCATTATTTTTAAAGGTTTTGAGATGAGCGGAAGAAAAAAAATATTAATTGTACATCGTAACAATATTATTCAGGAACGAATAGCCAGATACCTGAAAGAGATTGGCTACTCGGTTATCATTCCGCCTAACATTGAAGATGTCTACAGTATTACCAAGTCAATGAAACCTGACCTGATTTTGTGGGGTGCAGCTTTGACTGCAGCCTCCAAAAACATCATTAAAAAAATCCGCTCATTAAAAATTGGCCGACATATTTCCATAATTGTAATGATTCCCGATGTTGAACTTTTCGAACGTCTGGAAATCAAAAACCTGGGGATTGATGACACCATTGAACTGACCCCAAATTTGAGTGAACTGAAAATTAAGATTCAGATTCATCTTGAATTACGCGCCCGCATACTAAACTATGAACGCAAAATGTGGGATTTGCAGAAAATTGTGGAACTGCAATATGCCATCCTCAAAGCAAATGATCTTTATCAGTTAGGCGAAGCCGTAAACAATTTTTTGCAACTGGTGGTGAATCCAGATTATTTAATTCATTTTATTTATGATAATAAGAAAAAAGATTATGAGTTCAGTACGGTACAATCGAAAAATAATATGAGTACAAGACTCAAAAACGAGATTTTAAATGTTCCGTTCTGGCAACAATATTTTGTGACCCACCCTGATCTAAAGGCTGAACAGGTGGGAGATAAAAATATTTTGAATTTTTTTTCTACGCTTGGGCTTAACGGCAAAACCTATTTTCAATTCCCCTTACGCTTTGATTCTCAACATTTTGGGTTGATTTTATTAGGTTTTAAAAACCCGGTTACCCTTTCAAAAGATCGTTTAAACGAACTCTTATTTGTCTCGAATGTTGAGAGACGACGTGTTTTAGAAGTTTTAAAAGGGGAAACACCCGGTGAAAGGCCCGATGATACAACGGAAATCCGTTACCTGTTTAAGCGAATGAATGAAGATAAGGTGGCCAGACATTTAAACCAGCAATTGCTTGAACATCTGAACGCCGATATCAGTATTTTCTTTAATTTTCATGAAGGATTCCGTTTTTTGTATCCGCAATACTTTTTTCAACCCAATGGCAACGAGTTAAACTTACATCAGGAAAAGCCACCGATTATTCTCTTAAATGATTATCCTACTATTGAAAAATTTCTGGAATCCGAAGTGTCAAGTTTTGTGCTGGATTTCAATCAGGCAGAACTCACCGATGTTAAAAAGATTTTGAAAACCATTACCGGAAAAGAATTTCGCCAGGGCATCCTTTACAATTTACGCATAGGCAGCGAGAAAAAAGGCCTGATGATTGTTGCAACAGAAAAAGCCGATCAGCGGTTTACCCCGGATCAAATCATGGAAACGGAAGAGTTGATTTCTAATGCTACGGCAGTTCTGGAAGAAAGCCGGGTCGTTAAGCAGGCCCAAAAAACCTTAAAACAATTAGACCGAATTTTTGAGTTGGGTAAAGAATTAACTCTCGAAAGCGATATCAATGAACTGTTAAATAAAATTGCCACAGCTATCCGTCGAACATTGGGCTGGAATATTGTCATCCTTGATCAGATCAATCCATATTCCAACCAGGTAGAAAATGTTTGTTACTATGGAATTACACAGGCAGCATATGAAAAAATTAAAAATAACGGTTCAAATGGGTTTTTTGTAAATTTGATTAATAAATCTTTTAGAATTGGTCATTCCTACTTTTACGACAATCAGTTAAGTAAAGAGAATATCACACCTGAAGATCAGCTGCAGTTTCAGTTGTCTCTGGGGCGTGAGTGGTGTGATGATGATTGGTTAATTGTTCCCATCCGCAGCAAAGGTAGGCAATTGGGTTACATTGCAGTCAATGATCCCGTAGACCGGGTGCGACCTACTGAAGAAAAAGTACGCAGTCTGGAATACTTTGCCAACCAGGCGGCTGTCGTCTTGGAAAATGCCAAACTTTACCTGGATTTAAAAAATTCTGAAGAAAAATACCGCTTATTAGCCGAAACCATGACCATGGGGCTGGTTACCTGCGATTTTAAGGGAAATATTATTTACATCAATCAAAGTCTGGTTAACATGTTAAAATATAATGACCAAAGTGCCTTAATGAACCAGAGTTTTTACGATCTTTGTTCTCTTAAAACCCGAACAGACTTTGAAAACCAGATTGTCAAACTGGCCCGTAAAAATCTGTCACCCAAAGAACTGGAAAAACTTTCCAAAGATGGCATTGAAATTGAGTTGATGACCAATGATAATGAATACATTCCTTATAAAATTTACCTAACACCTTATTTTGAAAATGTTAAAAAGGCAGGCTTTATCGGGGTGCTGGCCGATTTAAGACCACAGCGCCGACTGGAACAGTTAAAAGCTGATTTTAATTCGATGATTGTGCACGATTTGCGGTCCCCGTTGAACATTATTCAGGGTTACATCGATATTGTTCGAAATCAGGTCGTTGGCAACATCTCTTCGGAACAGGCTGAATTGTTGACAATTGCTAAGGAAAATGTAGATAAAGTATTGAAGTTAATTGACAATTTCATGATTGCTTCCAAATTAGAAGCCGGACGTTTTGAACTGAATATTGAAATTAATTCAATTAATGCCTTGATCGAAACCGTCTTTAAACATTATCAGATTTTAGCGCGTAAAAAGAATATTAAGCTGGAATTGGATCTTGATGAAAATATCTCCTTTTTGCAATTTGATCGTTTAAGGATTGAACAGGTACTCAATAATTATTTAAGCAACGCTATAAAATTTACACATTCCGGTGGCAAGGTTAAAGTGTCCAGCCGCCTGGTGAAAGAAAAGAATGAATTGACGGGTGAAGAAACCATGGCGGTTCATGTAGCTGTGCAGGATACCGGGGTAGGTATCCCACCGGAGGAGCAGGAAAAAGTCTTTAATAAATATGAGCAGACCGAAGCCGGTAAAGATGCCTCGTTAAAAGGTACAGGCCTGGGCCTGGCCATCAGCAAAGAGATTATTTCATTGCACAATGGCAAAGTTTGGTTGGAAAGTGAACCAGGGAAGGGGAGTACCTTCTACTTTAGTTTACCAATAATTCCAGTTAAAATTTAATCGCATATGGCACAGAAAAAGAAGAAAAAAGAAAATAAAACCACGCCTTTAATGGAACAATACCTGCGGATTAAGGCAGATTACAAAGATGTGCTTTTGCTTTACCGCATGGGTGATTTTTACGAAACATTTTACGAAGATGCCAAGTTGTTGGCGAAAACGCTGGGTATTGCCTTAACCAAGCGGGCCCATGGCAAAGCCGCCGATGTACCGTTGGCTGGCTTTCCCTACCATGCCTTGGATAATTATTTGCCGAAGCTGCTTAACGCCGGCCTGCGGGTTGCTATTTGTGAACAGGTAGAAGACCCGAAAACGGCCAAAGGGGTGGTAAAAAGGGAAGTGGTGGAAATTGCTTCACCTGGAGTGACACTTTCCGAAAAATTACTGGATAGCCGCTCCAATAATTTTTTGGTGGCTCTTCATCTGGAAGATGAACTTTGCGGCATGGCCATTGCCGATGTCTCTACCGGCAGCTTTCAGGTTGCCGAATTTCCTCAAAAAAATTTACTGGAACACCTGATTCGCTACCAGCCACGTGAAGTTTTGGTGGCTGCTGCCCATCACGAAAGCATGCAACGCCTGATGGCCAACCATCTGGATGCCTTGCTCACCAAACGTGATGACTGGCTGTTTGACCGAAGTTACATGTACGAATTACTGCTTCAACATTTTAAAACGCACTCATTAAAAGGTTTTGGGATTGAAGACATGGATGCCGGGGTGATCGCGGCAGGCGTACTCATTCATTATCTGCAGGAAAATTACAAAACCAGACTGGAACATTTCATCCATTTGCAACGGCTGAATCTTTCCAGCTTCATGGTCTTGGATGAAAGCACACGGCGCAACCTGGAAATCGCCCAATCCATGTCCGGCAGCGGCTCCAAAAATACATTGCTGCAAATCATCGATTTTACCATCACCCCAATGGGCGCACGGCTTTTTAAACAGTGGATTCAACAACCTCTGCTGGACAAGGACCAGATCAATCATCGTCTGGATGTGGTCAGCGAATTGTACAAATCAGCCGATTTGCGTCAGTCCATCAGTGAAGAATTAAAGCAGATTTTTGACACGGAACGGCTGTTGGGTAAAATTGTGACCAATCGGGCTAATGCGCGTGATGTGCAGAATCTCAGTTCTTCTCTCAAGAAGATCGGCCCCATCAAGACCATTATTGAAAACTCGTCTTGTCCGGCTTTAAAACAGCATTTTGATTCATTTACGATTCTGGATCAGCTGACAGAAAAGATTGACCAGGCCATCGTTGAAAACCCACCGATTACCATGCAGGAAGGTGGCATCATTAGACCAGGGTACAATCAGGAACTGGATGAGTTGCGTGAGATTTCCGAACATGGAAAAGATTGGTTGCTGGAGTATCAGGAAGCAGAACGTAAACGAACAGGTATTCCTACTCTTAAAGTAAATTACAACAAAGTGTTTGGCTACTATATCGAAGTTACCCATGTGCACAAAGATAAAATTCCACCGGAATATGTGCGTAAACAGACTCTGGTCAACGCCGAACGTTACATTACTCAGGAACTCAAAGAATGGGAAGACAAGATTTTAGGGGCTGAAGAGAAAATAAACGACCTTGAATATCGGCTTTTTCAGGAGATCAGAGAGGAAATTGGGCGTTACATTGAACCCATTCAGCTTAACAGCAAATTGATCGCTGAGTTAGATTGTTTCCTCAGTTTAGCCGAAGCTGCCATTGAGAACAACTATGTAAGACCGGAAATCAATGACAGTCAGGTGCTTGAAATCCGGGAAGGACGCCATCCCGTGGTAGAAAAAACTTTACCACCGGGGCAAGATTTTATTGCCAACGATGCCTATCTCGATCCGGAATCGGAACAAATCTGGATTATTACTGGACCCAACATGGCAGGAAAATCAACCTTTCTGCGTCAGGTGGGGTTAATTGTGCTGATGGCTCAAATTGGTTCTTTTGTACCTGCTCAAAAGGCCAGCATAGGTATTGTCGATCGGATCTTTACCAGGGTGGGCGCGTCGGACAATTTAGCTTCGGGAGAAAGTACCTTTTTGGTCGAAATGAATGAAACGGCCAATATTTTAAACAATGCCACACCACGCAGTTTAATTTTGTTAGACGAAATCGGTCGCGGCACAAGTACTTTTGACGGATTATCCATTGCCTGGGCCGTTGCCGAGTACATTTACCGTGAACCTCGTCTGCGCTGCAAAACTCTGTTTGCTACACATTACCATGAATTGACCGAACTGGCTTTGCTTTACCCGCGGATTAAAAATTACAATGTTGCCGTGGAAGAATGGAAAGATCAGGTTGTCTTTTTGAGGAAAATTGTGCCGGGAGGATCGGATAATTCTTATGGTATTTACGTGGCGCAAATGGCCGGTTTGCCGGCGCCTTTGATCGCCCGGGCTAAAGAAATTTTGACAAATTTGGAAGCCAACGAACTCTCACCAACCACCCGAAAACCGAAACTGGCCATGCGCCGTTCGGGCAGAACGTACGATACAAATCAGTTAAGCCTGTTTGATGCATTGGAGAAAAAAGAGCAGGAGAAGGAAGAAAAGGTTAAAAAAGAATTGCAAAAGGTGGATGTTAACAATTTAACGCCCCTGCAGGCATTACAAAAACTGGATGAACTGAAGAAATTGATTGAATGAACAACTTAAAATTTTTTCAACAAACAAATTTGCTTTTTCTCCTTGTTTTTCTGACTTTCCAAAGCTGTCATCCCGTAAAAATAAAGGATTCACACTCTTCTTTTTATCCTTACCATTTTGAAAATATTCAGGTAAAACTGGTTAAAATTCAATACAAAATCGATCCCCATGGTCCGATTACCAGACATAGTAGGGAAAGAATAATTCCGGATTCCCTAATTTATCGGGCGCGGGTGGTTCTTAAATTTTATCCGGATACGCTCATCTGGAAAAAACCGGTATTACTGCTTGTCGAAACAGGACGTAAGACTCAAAATTTTTGGTTCAATAAAAAGCAGGCGCCACTTTCTAATAGTAAAAAGAGAATTTTTGGCTTTACCTTTAAAACCAAATTCAATGAACCCTGGGCTCGTTTTACTCTGGCTGTCCCGGCCCGGGAAGAGGGAGAGTATGTCCCCGATTATCAGAATATTTTTCGTTCGCATGATTTGGAATTGCCCACCGAAGTAAAGCAACAAATCAATTATTAAAAGGGGTTATTTAAAGCAACTTAAAAAGCCATCAAAGCCCCCAACCATTTAGGAAATTTTGAATTTTGAGTTTTGAGT
>CAYNLJ010000007.1:0-2049 GCA_964398005.1 uncultured Caldithrix sp.
CTGAAATTCATCCCCAATACGGCTTTTATGTTATCATTCCGTGGGGATAAGCAGATGTGGGCTTTACCTTCCTATTCATTGGATCGTGATGCCTATAGTTCATATCAGGTACAGGGGAAAATTACTCATAAACTAAATGATAATATAAAATTCTCTGTTGAAGGTCTGTATAATAAAATTTACTCGATCAGCAGCGAAGGAAGATGGGGACCTACAGGTCATGTTGCGCCATCAAACCCGCTTTTGGGTGGGCGAGCTATATTTAACCGAAATATAAATGATGGCGTAAATTTTCTTTATGCCCCTTTTGCTGCCGTGCCATTTGACCGGACGGTTAAAATGTTTGGCTTTTCACTGGATCAGGTCTTAAATCCAAAAACATTCTATAAATTCAGATTATCTTACATCAAAACAAACGATTACAGTCCTGGACGTTATATTTACCATTATGGGGATACAAAAGACCCGCTGAACGTAAACGATTTTTTGCCTGATTCGGTGGTACACGATCTTTCGCGTGATGTGGGAATGCATATCCGGGATACGTCTGCGGTTATTCAGTTTGGGAATGTTCGCATGGATGAATCCCCATACGGTATTCCTCCAAAAGATCAGTATTATCGTTTGGCATCTCTGATTTACAGTCAGCCATACAGTATTCCAGCGACTTATGCTTCAGCACCTTTTAATTTTTCGGATCGTTACACGGTTAATGCAAAATTTGACTTAACCTCCCAAATTAACATGCACCATCAGATTAAAACAGGGTTTACTTTTAATTATGACCATTTCAAAAGTTTTTATGGCTTTCTGAATTATCCCGGACATGAAAGTAATCAGCTCATTTACTGGACTGCAAACCCATATTCTTTTGGTGCGTATGTTCAGGACAAAATCGAATTTGAAGGATTGATTGCCAATGCCGGCGTGCGTTTCGATTATTTTAATCCCAATACCAATGTTTACACACTTGAGCCCTATTCCAAATATTTCATGGAGGTGAATAAATATCGGCTGACAACTGACGCCCCATCGAAAAAGGCTAAACAGCAATTGTTTATTAATCCGCGTTTGGGTGTTTCACATCCGATTGGTGAAAATCTCAAGCTCTATTTCAACTACGGTATTTTCTCTCAAATTCCGAGAACAGATAGGTTGTACACCATCAATTATGGTATGGCCCGTGGTATTCAATTTTTGGGCAATCCAGAATTGAGAATGCCGAAGACGATTGCCTACGAAATAGGTGTAGAACAGAATCTGTTTAATATGTTTATGTTGCATGCTTCCGGCTACTACAAAGATATTTCTGATGAGTATACTTATGTAAATTATGAAAATTTCGATGGAACGGTAAATTATCAGACTGTTTTGAATAATACCTATCGTGATATTCGTGGCTTTGAGCTGAAACTGGAAAAACGTTGGGGAGATTGGATAACCGGATGGGTCAATTATGACTATCGGGTGGTTACTGCCGGGCGTGTTGGTCGGGCAGCCTATTATGAAGACATTCGCCGTCAACAAATCGAAGGTATGCAGGATCCATTTCAGGAAAAGCCACTGCCACGTCCTGAAATGAATGCTTATATTCAGTTTTCTATTCCACATTCCTGGGGTCCAACCGTTGGAAACAATCACTTCCTGGGCGGATTTAATTTAAGCCTGGTCTACAAAAGGGTGGCCGGTAATTATTTTACCTGGGATCCATTACAGACCTACGATTATTTTATGAATGTCCAGGAAAAAGACTGGGTGAATTGGGATGCCCGGCTCAGCAAAAAATTTACGGTTGGAAATTTTAAGGCAAATATATATCTTGATGTGCGGAATTTGTTTGATACAAAACACATGTCCTGGCAGGGATTCTCCGATCAGGGCGATTTTGAGGCCTATATGAAAAGTTTGCACTTGCCAATGTACAACGATAAACGCTACAAAGAAGCCGGTTATGTTGGTGGTAATGACCGATTTGGCGAATTCGGAAAAGATTACATCGATATGCCGAACATAAAATTTTTAACATTCCAGTATCCTCGGGTGTTTACA